>SLQI01000006.1 GCA_007131535.1 Balneolales bacterium
TAGTGGGCCGGTGCGGGGACGCACTCGGCCGGCGTTTAGATTTTTGGTAGATTTCTGTCACCTTCTCAACAGTGCCAACGAAGGTGGGATTAGGATCTCGAGATGACATGGGCTGTTGGGGGAAAACAGCGCGACTTCGTCACGCAGTGAGGAATCCGGCTTTGAATGCAGAGTGAAATTAGTTGTGCAACAGGCACTTCAGCCGACGGTTGTACGGTGGAATTGCAACAAAAAATAGACACTTCACTAAGGTAGACTCCCACAAAGTTATGGGGCTTTAGCCCCGATATGGTAGTTTGACAAATATTGAAAATCCTTCCATGTAGGGATACCACGGTTTGAAAAAAGGGATGACTGGAATTGTGGTGCAGCAGCGGGAAGATGCGGGGCTAAAGCCCCGCGTTAATATGAAGGGGGATGCGCTTAACCGTTGACTGAAGTCAACGGAAATGGATGGGTGCGAAGCTGATAACTGGCAAAAGTATTAGGTTGTTAATCCTTGAGTCAGCTAACATACAGCGTTGCGATACCTATATTGCATTAAACCGGTACTTATCTGTAACATGGTTTATTTTTCCAGCAACCAGCAACCAGCAACCAGCAAAACAGCAACGGCATCGCTATTCTCAATGGAAAAATTCAATGCTTAATGTTCATTGCCTATATTATTGGAAACATTTATTAAAGTATGACCATTAACTCCGCTCCTTTATGAGATCAGCCGGTTTATTTCTACTCTCAATTTTCGTATTCGTAGTTCCAGGTATAGCCGCCGACACCCCGGAATACCTGCCGGGCTATGTGGTGGTTAAAACCGAATATCCGCTGGAAGAATATCAACGAAATACCGGTATGGGGGACGAACTGTCGCGGTGGGTGCAATCGAACACAAAGGAGGCCAGGTCCGTCTTGCCTGCCGGGTATGCTCAGCGGCATGCGCGTATCGCTACTGATAAAGCCCGCTCAACGGCCGGTCGTCTTGCCCGAACCTATATCATGAAGCTGAATACCGGTGAAGACCCGCTGAAGGTGGCCGAACGGATATCACAATATAGCGGTGTCGTATATGCCGAACCCCGGTATTCCTATTCAGTGCAGGAGAGTCCGGTTATACCGAATGATAGCATGATCGGGGAGCCGGGACACGATTACTTTGAATACCACCGGATTTTCGATGCCTGGCAGATCAATCGGAGCGACTCTTCCATTGTGATTTCAATCGTGGATACCGGCGTTTATTATGATCACCCCGAACTCAAAAATAAATTGTGGCGCAACCCCGAGCCCGGCCGGGCTTCAGAAGTTTTCCCGCAGATTGAAAATGATACCATTGGCTGGAACTTCTGGCAATCCGGGGATATCTATGCCGGGGAAGAACCGGAGCAAAATGCCGATCCGATCGGTGATTATAATGACCACGGCACGCACGTGGCCGGCATAGCCGCTGCTGAGCCCAATAACGGGCTCCACATTGCCGGCACTGGCTATAATGCCCGCTATATGCCGGTTAAAGCGGGAGGCACCAAAGATCACCCCGGAAATGTTCCCTACGGTATAGATGGCATTTTGTATGCCGCCCTAAATGATGCCGATGTTATTAATGCCAGTTTCGGCTCTCCGAATTACTCCCGTTATGCCCGGGATGTCATGCGCATGGTCAACGAAATGGGGTCCCTGGTGGTTGCCGCTGCCGGAAATGAAGGCAATGAAGAACCGTTTTATCCCGCGTCTTATCCCGAGGTGCTTTCGGTGGGGGCATTGAACAACAGTTACGATGATGTATTAACCGGCTTCAGTACGTATGGATACCAGGTGGATATGTTTGCCATCGGCCGGCAGATTTACAGCACATCATTTGATTTCAATGAAGAAGATCGATCCTGGGAACCGGATTATCGTCGTACTTCCGGCACTTCGATGGCATCACCGGTAGTGGCCGGGATAGCGGCTTTGCTACGCAATCACTACCCGGACTGGTCGCCGGACAGAGTGCGCATGCAGCTGCGAAATTCATCTCAATCCATTCGGCAGGCTAATCCGGGGATGGACCCCTATTTTCTGGGGCAGGGGAGGCTGAATGCACATAGGGCATTGAGCGACCCGAAACCTGGTGTTGAGTTGGTTGATCAGCAGTTTTTTAATTATGATCAACAAAAGCTCGATGTAGATGAGCAAGGATATATCAGGTTAAATTTTATCAACCACGGAGCTGAAGTATTTGATCTCAAATTTTCCGGTGAAAAGATTCAGGATGAGTTTGAAATTACAAGTGAGCAGTACTCGCATATAGACGATAAGGAGTTTGAAGTACTGTTGCCGGGACAGTTAGGGGCTGAGTTTGATTTATCAAATTACCCGGAAATCATTCTGAAGTTTGAGTCAGGTACCGGGGATTTCAGCGATTTTACCCACCTGCGTTTTGAAGACTTTTATATTGACGAAGCTCAAAGCGCCGGCCTCAAATCGACCATTTCTTCGGATGGAGGAATAGGGTATCGATTTGTGGACAGGCGCCGGGAGGGGAAAGGGATTATTCCGGAGGGAATGGGAAACCCGATCATCAATGAGTCCGGGCTGATGCTGAGTTTGTTTGACGGCGAGCGAACAAGGTTTATCGATGCCGTTCGGGCCGAGGATTCAGTCAACCGGCATTTTGAAACCGAAAAACTATTCCGGGCTCGGGGGGATAAATCCACAACCCGCTTCACAGCGGCCAATCACCCCGAATACCGGCAGGTGGATGTAGAGCTTAAGGTGCATACGAATGAGGATGAAGATTCCGGTCAGACCATGATACTTGAATACCGGCTGACCAACCCCACTGATGATATCTGGTATAATGTGTATGGCGGTATTTTTACCGATTGGGCCTTGTCGGAAAAGTTGCACAGTGCTGGTTATAATGAACCCGACAGCCTGCACTATGTCTATGATGAGCAGGAAGAGCTCTATGCCACGTTTGCACATATCGGGCCGTTAAGCTCTGCCCTGGCGGTTGATAACCATTCGGAAATGACACTTGATCAAGCGGAGGACCGGCAGGACAGTTTGTCGTTCGGTACTTTTTATCATCCGGTGGATTCACGCTGGAACGGGTTTACGATCAATGAAAAACGACTTGCATTTACTGCAGGTACTGAGCGCACGACTCTGCAGACCGAAGATTTGGGCACGGTATCGGCTTCCGGTCCGTACACGATTTATCCCGGCGAAGAGGCACGTTTCGGTTTCGTACTCGGTTGGGCCGGCAGTCTTGAGGAGTTGCAAAGTCAGGTTAATGCCGCCCGGGCCAAAGCGCCTATAGAACTTACCGGCAGGGGTGAACCGGTCAGCTCACGACTTGAAGCGCCGGATGAACAGCCCGTAACAACAAATCTGCTGCCGGGGTACCCGAATCCGTTTAATCATACCACTAACTTTATATTAGAACTGGCACAGCGAGATCAAGTTCAGGTTGAGGTTTACAATATAGCCGGTCGCAAAGTAGCCACA
>SLQI01000265.1 GCA_007131535.1 Balneolales bacterium
ATTTGATTTCATCTCATCATCACCAACAAAGTGTTGTATTGTATTTGGAAGATTAGAAGGGAGTTTTATTTTTCTAGGGATCCACGCTTGATGAAATTCTCCGCTTCGATTTTTGCCTTTAGAAGTTGGTAAAGTGGTTTCGGTTTTTATTATTTGTAACTGATCCAGAACAACTGTAAACCCTTTTGAAGTATGATAGTCGATATCTACTCTTTCAGAAGTCCAATATCGGTCATTAATATCTGTTCCTTCGAAACAATAATAATGGTCTTCAGGTATGAGTTCTCCTGCTCTTAAATTGTTAAAACGATCAAAGAATTCCTTAAAATCAACCCCTGAATTGTGAAAAAGTTTATAGGTTAAAGAACCATCTTGATTTTGTTTTATATATCCTGGACCTATAAAACTATAACTTTTACCATCACCAAGTTGGGTCAGCTTAATTTCTTTGAAATCAATACTTAACGCCTTTTCTCGATATTTCTTTATCAGTTTTGCTGTCACGTTGAAGGAAGCCTGTTCGGTTCAATCTTACACTCCAATATGTCCAACTACCCATTCAATCGCAATCATATACGTCTTTTTTGACCGAGTAAGAAGCCGAATCCCCTACTTATTGGACAGTATAGCCTATACACCTAATAAATATTACTTATCAAACAAACCCAACTCGATCAAGCTACATCCCCAGCCCGAAATATCAAATCCATTAAAAATCCCCCCCCCATTTACAAAATCCCAAAAAACTCGTACACAATTTTGAGTATTTGCCGATTCGACAAAACACCGGTTCTTTTTTAGCCGTTGCAGCGTTATACTTTTAATCAACCTAAGTCTTCAACCCATGACCCGGCACGAAATCAAAATCGAAGGCATGTCCTGCAGTGGCTGCGTTTCCGCTGTGGAAAATGTATTGAAACAAAACGAAAACATATACGAAGTACAGGTCAGCCTTGAAGAAGGTCTCGCACGTATTGAAAGCGACCTTGATATTTCGGATATTAGCAACTTAATTAAACAGGCCGGTTACGAGCCGAAATTAAATTGACTTCCTTGAACCGACACAGTCTGACATATCGCCTGCTTGCGCTGTCGCTGGTCATCTTACTGATGCCGGGCTGGTATGCGTTGGGTACTCCATTTTGCCCGATGGATGCACAGGGCGATCATGCAGAGTGCTGTGACTCCGGTTCCGAAGCGCCTTCTTCCTCCGATTACGATCTGCCGCAAGTAACGGAGCTGAATAAAAACCGGTCGGAAACTGCTCAAAATAACGACTCGGAATCCTCCTGCCATGAAAGCGCTGAAAAGGCCTCGCATGACAGCCATCAATCCTCCGAAGGCGACTGCAACTGTTGCGATAAATGTGAAATTACATCCGGTACATCACAACCGTCAAATGTACTGGATCAAGCGCTGACCCTCGACACCTACAGCGCCGAAACCCACCTCTACGAAAAAGAAACTCTTCTCTCACCTGATCATCACCAGGTTGCCGAGCTCCACAATGAGCCCGCACAATTCCTCCCGCCTCTCTATCTGATGAATCAGGTCTTTCTCAACTGAGATTATAGCCTTACTACATCCAACCACTACGTCATCCCGGAAGGAAGCCGGAGGTACGACGGCTTGCTATCCGGGATCCAGGGTTAAGGGCTGATTATATGCTTTCTACCACTGGATCCCGGATCTCCTCCTATCGTCGTCGTCCGGGATGACGTCTGAATTACTTATGTCAATTTTAGACACTATTGACTTTCAATTTGCCTGACAATTACTAGCCATTTCTGAGCTACAAGCTATGATCAACCGAATTATTCGATTTTTTCTCGAAAACCAACTGGTAGCGCTGCTGCTGTTTCTTGCACTGGCAGGCTGGGGAATTGCTACCGCTCCCTTTGACTGGGATCTGGATTTCATGCCGCGCGACCCCGTGCCCGTGGACGCCATTCCGGATTTAAGCGACAATCAACAGATTGTCTTTACCGAATGGCAGGGCCGGTCTCCGCGTGATGTGGAAGACCAGATTACCTACCCGCTTTCAACCGAGCTGCTGGGTGTACCGGGGGTTAAGACCGTGCGGAGTAACTCCATGTTCGGCTTTTCCAGCATCAATGTCATATTTGAAGATGATATTGAGTTTTACTGGAGCCGCGCCCGGATACTCGAAAAGCTCAACGCCCTTCCTGCCGGTACGCTGCCGGAAGGCGTGCAACCCTCACTCGGTCCGGATGCCACCGCGCTCGGTCAGATTTTCTGGTACACTCTTGAAGGCAAAAACAATGATGGTGAGCCTACCGGCGGGTGGGATCTGCACGAACTGCGAACCATCCAGGATTATCAGGTGCGTTATGCGCTGTCATCCGTAGAAGGAGTTTCTGAAGTAGCCAGTATCGGCGGCTATGAAAAAGAGTGGCAGGTGGATATCGACCCCGATGCCATGAGAGCTGCCGGGATTGGTGTCACCGATATCGCACAGGCGGTCCGCGAAAGCAACCTCGATGTGGGCGCCCGTTCTATAGAAATGAACCGGGTGGAGTATCTGGTCCGCGGACTCGGTTACCTGGAGGATCTCAGCGATCTTGAAGAAAGCGTGATTAAAACTGCCGGGGATACGCCCCTTCGGATTAAGGATGTCGCCCGCGTTTCTTATGGACCCGCCCAGCGCCGGGGAGTTCTCGATAAAGCCGGTGCCGAAGCGGTAGGCGGGGTGATCGTCGCCCGGCACGGGGAAAACCCGCTGGAAGTAATCAACAATGTAAAAGAAGAAATCGAGCGGATTCAGCCGGGACTGCCCTCAAAAGAACTGGCCGACGGCACCGAATCGCAGGTCAGTATCGTACCGTTTTATGATCGAAGCGGATTGATTTTCGAAACCCTCGGCACCCTCGAAGAAGCGCTCTCGCTGCAGATTCTCATCACGATTCTGGTGATCGTCATCATGGTGATGCACCTGCGGTCATCAGCCGTAATCGCCGGACTGCTGCCGCTTGCGGTGCTGATGAGTTTCATCATGATGCGGTATGTCGGGGTGGATGCCAACGTGGTGGCTCTTGCCGGTATCGCCATTTCCATCGGGACGGTGGTGGATATGGGGATCATCCTCACCGAAAACATGCTCCGCCACTCGGATGAAGCCGACCCGAAAGAAAGCCGGCTGGAGGTGGTTTATCGCGCAGTCTCGGAGGTGAGCCCCGCCGTGGTTACCGCCCTGATGACCACCATCGTCAGCTTTTTGCCGGTCTTTTTGCTGGAAGCCGAAGAAGGTCGCCTGTTCGGCCCGCTCGCTTTCACCAAAACCTTTATTCTGATTGCCGCTTTAATCATCGTCCTTACGCTTATCCCGGCGTTTGCCTATTGGCTGTTCAGCCGGAAAATCGACAAACCGCAGCTTCTGTGGGCGATTAATATATTGATGGCCCTTGCCGGGCTTGTCATCGCTTTTACCGTACTTGCCTGGGCCGGACTCGCACTCTTAGCTCTGGGAATC
>SLQI01000413.1 GCA_007131535.1 Balneolales bacterium
GTGTAATGTCTGCGCCACTTGCAGAACTCCAGGTCAGCTCATCGGTAGCATCCCACCGTACCGTATTTCCTTCTTCGGGCCACCAGTCCGATAATAGAAGCGGCTCATGGCTGACCATATCGGCGATGGCATAGGTTTCACCTTTCACATTTTCGACATTATGCCAGACGGGAAACGGCACGCTTTTCGGGCCGATCATCAGCATCTGATCAACATTAATCGATTCTGCCTCCTCATTATCAGACTGGGCAGCAAAGGACAGGTTAGCAGTTATCAGAAAAATAAATAGCAGTGAAGTATATGATTTCATATCGGTTTTCAGGTTGATGATTATAATTTCAGGAGACACGATAAGCCAGATAGGCCAAAACGGTGATGATAACCAATACTATTAACATCGTCCGCATAAAACCCCGGGATCTGAAAAATTTCAGGCTCATGATGATTTAGGTAAATGAAAAACTAATTTCACAGAAATGTACTACCGAATCTGTTTTACAGTCAAGCGATTATCCCAATAAGCGGCTGTCCGGCATAGCCGGGCTGTCCGCTTATTGAAGTTAGCCAGAAGCCATCCGGAAAATTGTTTGCAAAATAACTAAACCCCTTAAATCATTATATTCCCCTTGATAATCAATCCGTATTTCTGTTCCAAACAAAGGCAACATCATGCATAACGGTAAACCCGCTTACATTTCGATCTTTACAACATTATTTCTTATCGCATTAGTCAACCTGACCGGTTGCGGTACTACAGAGCCGCAAATGGAGGCGGATGCCGTCAGCCCGGATACCAGCTCGGTTGTCATCATGGGAACCGCGGATCTGCACGGCTATGTGCGCGCCTGGGATTATTACAGGGATGAGGGAGGACTGGACAATTCTATGTCACGCGTAGCCACGTTGGTGGATTCGGTCCGGGATCATCATCCCGACGCTTTGCTGCTGGATGCCGGCGACTGGCTTCAGGGCAATTCCTTTGCCGAATATTTTGCAACGGTAGATGAGGACCAGTCCCACTATCCGCTGCTGGAAATTGCCGATTATATGGAGTACGATGCATTCGTTCTCGGAAATCATGAGTTTGATTACGGAATTAGCTATCTTAACCGGCAGATTGATCAGACCGAAACCCCGATAATCGGCGCGAATGTCTTTTATCATGATACCGAAGAGCCGGCCTATCTGCCGTATATCATAAGAGAGGTGGGCAAGCTAAAAGTAGCGGTTTTAGGACTAAATACTCCGGGTACGGCAGTTTGGAACCGTACCAGGGTAGAGGGTCGGCTTGATTTTCGGGATGGCGTGGAGGTTGCCTCACGCTTTGTGCCGAAACTGAAGGAGGAAAAGGGAGCTGACGTTGTAGTAGTCTTGGCACATTCAGCCTTTGACGGAGACGATTCCTACACTGAAGAAGGGGTGCCGGAAGAAAATTTCGGCCGGAGTATCCTGGAACAGGTCCCGGATGTGGACGCATTTGTACTCGGGCATCGGCATCGCACTTTTGAAAAAATAACAGAAGGGCAGCATGGCGGGCCGGTTGCGGTGATTGAATCGGGTCGGTGGGGGTCGCATCTGGGTATCATTGAACTTAAAGTTGTGGATTCCGGTGGAGATCAACCCTCGGAAGTGATTCGTGCCGAAACCCGAATGTATTCCACCGCTCATGCTGATGAGCATCAGGGAGTGGTAGGTAAAGTTGAGGACGCTCATCACAAAGTCAGGGAATATGTCAATCAACCGTTGGCCACAACTCCGGATATGTGGTCTGCAGGGCAGGCCCGTGAAAAACACACGCCGATTATTGAACTGATCCATCGAGTTCAGCTTGAGAAGACCGGCGCTCAACTCTCAGCGGCAGCGGCATTTAACACCAATGTGGAATTCGGTCCGGGCGATATCAGGCTGGGGGATATCGCGATGCTTTATCCCTATGAAAACACGCTCTATAAAATGGAACTTACCGGCAGACAAATTAGAGATTTTCTGGAATATACCTCGCGTTACTACCTCAAGCCGGAGGACGGGGAGTTGAAAACCAATCCGCAATGGCCGGGATTCAACTATGATATGCTGTCCGGTGTAGACTATGAACTGGACTTGAGGCACGAACCCGGTGAACGGATAGTCCGGCTTGAGTACCAGGGAGAGCCGGTACAGGATGAGGATACATTTACCGTAGCAATAAATTCCTACCGTGCGGAAGGCGGAGGCGGCTTTCAGATGCTTGCCGGCGGCCGGGTATTGGAAGTAATCGACACCTCCGTACGCGATATGATCATCTCATATCTGAAGGAGAAAGGGGAGATCAGCGTATCCGAATTTGATCAAGAGAACTGGAATTTGATTTATTGAAGTTTCAGGATTTCGTCATGAAGCTAAGTATAGCCGCGCTCCCATTTAGATATATTCGGACAAAATTTTTCTCGTGTTTGTAGGTTACACGTAACAGTTAAAGAAAAGACATGTGAGAACAGGATAATTTGAGGCCTTTGTGCTTAGTGAATGTAACAAGCTGTTAATTAGCAGTTTAAATTCCCGTGAAGATACATTTCCCGGTTGTATAGCTCTCGGAAATATGCTAAGTTTAGAGACTGACTGCTTGTTATAAAAGCAAAGGCCTTATTATTTGATTACAAGTATCTACTTTATGTCCTGATGAATTAGGACTGAGGCATGAGCTCGGGATGAGCCTTTGAACTCACATAATTAATCAAAAACAAAACGTATGAGTGATAACACTAAAGAAGTTCAAAATTTTGGTAAAAAACCTACAGCTGTTCGGAAGACAGACCATTATCAGGAAGAATATGTGCCTCATTTCGCTGAAAAGTGGGATGAACTGATAAACTGGGATGCCCGGGAAGAAACTATTGGAGATTTCTTTATAGAAGAACTGAGAAAAAGAGGCGTAAAAAGAGTTCTTGATGTTGCCACCGGTACCGGTTTCGATTCGGTACGCTTAATAAAAGCCGGTTTTGATGTAGTCAGCGCGGATGGCAGTCCGGAAATGCTGGCTCGTGCTTTTCAAAACGCAAGAGAGCATGGAATTCTGCTCAGAACTGTACAGGCCGATTGGAGATATCTGACGGAAAGCATCCATGAAAAGTTTGACGCAGTAATTTGTATCGGGAATTCTTTCACTCACCTGTTTTCCGAACACGACCGCAGAAAAACCCTTGCTGAATTTTACTCCGTACTTAAGCACGACGGAATCCTGATTTTGGATCATCGTAATTACGACGGAATTCTCGATGAGGGATTTTCTTCCAAGCACACATTTTATTACGCCGGTAAAAACGTGAAAGCCGAGCCTGAGCATATTGACTCCGGCCTTGCACGTTTCCGGTACGAATTCCCTGACAATACGGTATACCATCTCAATATGTATCCGTTGCGCAAGCAATATGTACGGCGTTTGATGACGCAAGTCGGCTTTCAGCGGATTCATTCTTTCGCTGATTTTAAGGAATCCTACAAAGA
>SLQI01000045.1 GCA_007131535.1 Balneolales bacterium
ATATAAGCTTCTCGATTCAAACATCCACAAACTCAAAAATCGGCTTTGTGGGTGTCAAATAGCCAATTTTATCGTTTTCTTACAGGCACTAATTAGTTTGTGGCGGCTTTTTGATTGACGATGTACGATTTGTGATTTTCGATTTGACGATCCCGAATCTGCTATCGTTAATCCGCTAAAATCGGAGAAAATATCCGAGGTGAATCAAAAAGGTAAGCCGCAGCACGGCTATCGAGGCAAGTCCGGCGGATAGCAGATTAACGATAGGTGATTGGTGATCCGCATTTAATCCGCGGTTAAAAACCTGCCAACAAAAACCACCATACATTTTCGTCATTTTTACTATACACCGCTATCTCTACTCTGTTTCTTTAGGCCATTTAACATTTTACAATAGAAATGTACTGGCTTATGGATGTGGTAAAACGATACGCGGTTTTAGTGGGGTTTGTCTGCGGCATTACGGTTGTTCATGCCAATGCAATAGCGCAAGAGTTTACAGGAACGGGGGAAGGCACGGAAACGGACCCCTACATCATCACCACTGCACAGCACCTGGATGAAGTGCGAAATTTTCTGGAAGACTCCGAGGTGTATTTTGAGCTTGGCGCCGACATTGATCTCTCCTTTGACACCGGCGACCCGGAAGGTGACTTCTGGAATGATGGGGATGGCTGGGAACCGATAGGGAATTTTGAGAATAGTTTTAAAGGTAGCTTTGATGGTAACGGCTATGATATAACCGGACTTTTTATTGATCGCCCGTCAACTGACCATATCGGACTTTTTGGTTATTTGGGAAGTGACGGAACACTGCAAAACGTAACCCTTCAAGCGGTAGATGTTACCGGTTCAACTGATACCGGAGTACTGACAGGCCGGTCAGATGGAACTATTGAGCAGGTAAATGTAAAAGGAAGGGTACACATGCAAGATGGAGGCTTTATCGGTGGTGTTGCCGGTCGCATATCGGGTACTGCTCAGATCAGCCGTGCCCGGGCTGAAGTTGAAATCACCGTTGATGGTGGTTTTGAACCAGACGCAGGTGGTATAGTTGGCCGTGTACTGGATGGTAGCATAACCAAAAGCAATTCCAGCGGAACAATTAGTGGTTCTTCACAAGCCGGAGGTATCGCCGGACATAACAATGGAACTATAAGCAATACATACAGCCTGACGGATATTATAGGTATTTTTTCCGAAGGCGGACTTGTAGGCACTCATGCTAATGAAGGTTCTATCGTACAAAGTTACTCAGCTGGAATTGTGAGTGGTTACGCTGAAAACAGTGGTGGTTTCATCGGGCAAAGTAGTGGTAGTGTTGATAACGGATTCTGGGATATAGATGCCAGCGGGCTTAACAGCTCCGATGCTGGCACTGGGCTTACGACAACCGAGATGGTCCAGCATTCCAGCTTCACCGATTGGGATTTTTCCGAAACCTGGTCCATCACCGAAAACCTCGGTTTCCCGTATTTGCAGGATGTTGAGCCGCAACTCGCAGCCGGAGCGTTGAAGCCCGAAGATGAGGCCTCCGGTATCCACCCCAAAGCTGAATTTACTTTCATCCCGTCGGCCTCGCCTGTGGATAGCTACGAGCTGCGGTTGGCCGAAGACGGCGAATTCACCACCGGCGTGCAGACCTTCAGCGAATTGGAAGCACTCACCCATACCCTGGAAGATTGGCTGGATATTGAAACCGAGTACCACTGGAAAGTCCGTGCTAATGAGAACAGCGACCAAAGCGCCTGGAGTGATACACTCCGATTCACCACAATTGATGAAAACTCGCTCCCGGCACAGGTGAACCTGATCGATCCCTTAAACGGTGCTAATGATGTGCCGCTGAAGCCGGTATTTGAATGGCAGACGGCCAGCGGCACCGACACCTACCGCTTCCGACTCAGCGAAGAACCGTTCGATCAGACCGAAGAAGTACTGGCTGAACATACAATCGCCAACACCGGTCTGGATACCGACACTACAGATATTGAGTTGGTTTTCGGTGAAACGTACTATTGGCAGGTGCGTGGTGAGGAAGAAGGTTCACCGGGAATTTGGTCGGATGAATTTTCCTTTACCTTATTTTCACCGTTTACCGGTGGTGATGGCACTGAGGGTGACCCTTGGCAGATTGATAGCCCGGAAGGTCTGGATGCCATTCGTCATGCTCTGAATGACCATTTTGAGCTGGTCTCCGACATTGATCTCGCCGGCGATGACCCCGAAGGCCCCTTTTGGAACGAAGGCAACGGCTGGGAGCCGATAGGAGATTTTGATGTACTTGAATTTCAACCCTATGGGTTAACAGGTTCTCTGGACGGGCAGGGACATCGCATAACCGGATTGATGATCAACCGTAACGAAGACCCTTTTAGCATCGGTGGCTTATTTACCACGATAAATCCCGAAGGTAGTGTGGACAACCTGGCTATTGATGAACCGGTCATTCACGGAGGGGATGTCACCGGTACACTTGTAGGTGTGAATCTCGGCACGTTAAGTTCCATTGAGGTAAATAATGGAACTATGACTGCAAATCAGATCACAACTGCCGAGGAGGTCTCTGTCGGCGGAATCACCGGAATCATGATGATCGGAGAAAGCTGGCAACCGGTTCTGACGGATGGTTCGGTACATAATATGACTATTGAAAGCACTGTATCCGATGGTTCTGCTTTAATGACGGCAGGTGGAGTAGTCGGAACAGTCGGCAGTCCGGATGTTGAGGTTACTACTGAATTTCCGGAATCCAACCATGCCGTTATAAAGCGTAGTTATTTTTATGGAAAGATATCAGGAAACAACCTGACCACCGGAGGTCTGGTCGGTTATGGATCTCGTGTAAACCTGGAAAAAAGTTTTGCCGAAGCTGAAGTTGATGCTTCATCTGCGTTTGGTGGAGCATTGGTAGGGTATCTTGAAATTGGTTCGGTTCGCAACTCATATGCCGGAGGCCGGGTTACTGCTGAGGAAAAAAGTGGTGGTCTGATCGGAAGCATTACGAATCCTGTTACGCTCGAGAGCTCGTACACTTTGGCTCAAGTGACCGGCAATGAAGCTGTCGGCGGTGTTGCCGGCGTCATGTCGGTTGAGAACGGAGGGAGCGTTGACCATGTGTACTGGAATCAAGATGTCTCCGGACAACAAGCTGCGGTCGGTAGTGGAGATGACTCCGGTATGACATCTCTTGACTTTCCGGATCTTGTTGAGAATGCCAATTATTCCGGATTTGATTTCATGGAGAATTCAGGAGTTTGGGCTATTGCCGAAGAGCGCGGTACGCCATATCTGCAGCAGGTAGATCCGACCCCTTCTACCCGCCCGCTGCTGCCCGAGGATGAGGCGAGCGGTATCCATCCGCAAACCGAACTCACCTGGGTTCCGTCGGCCTCTCCGGTTGATCATTACGAACTGCGCATTGCTGCCGACAGCGAATTCAGCTCCATTGAACAGGATGTCAGCGACATCGGAAGTATTGAG
>SLQI01000376.1 GCA_007131535.1 Balneolales bacterium
TAAAAATAAAAGGTAGAAATTACCGATGTTCTATCTTTAAAATAACTTTTTCGGAAAAGAACTCACCCAACTCGTCAAGAGGCCAGGCGTAGAAGAAGTATTTATTCAGATGGGAGGCGTTTATTTCTTTCTCGAAGTCCCTGCCTTTATAAAATACAGCCTCTTTCCAGTTAACTTTTCGGGAGCGTCGGAAAAAGTCATCCAGTTTAAATGCGTGTTTGCTGACCAGGCTTATTGGTTCTTGAATGGTTAAATTATTTAAATCGTCACTTCGAGTGGTGCAATTAGTGAGATGAAGTGTGGAGATAATTTCTTTTAGTGCCGATTCTTTTTTGGTGCTTTTATCATGCAGGATAAAATGGTTTTCCGGTTGGATAATAGCCAATGGTATTCCCGGCAGTCCGCCACCGGTACCGGTATCTAAAATAGTATGGTGGGAAAATTTAAAAAGGCAAATGGGGATTAATGAGTGAAAAATGTGATCTCGTACATCATCCAAACTCAGCTTTCGACTTATTAGATTAATTCGCTGATTTAAGGCAAACAATGTTTCTGCGTAGGCATTCAGTCGTGTCTCATTTGCAAGCCAGAGTTGATGAACATCATTCCATGTTTCACGTGAAACATCTCTCCAAATAATTTCGCGGCTCATTAACTTCAGTTTTTAAGATAGACCATCAGTACAGCAATATCGGAAGCTGAAACACCACTGATGCGGCTGGCCTGACCGATTGTTTCCGGTTGTACTTTCATTAGTTTTTGCCGGCCTTCGGAAGAGAGACTTTCAATGGAATCATAAGAAATTTGGGTGGGAATGGTCATATTTTCCTGCCGGTTAAGTTCTTCAACCATTTCAAATTCCTTTTCAATATAGCCGGCATATTTGATTTGTATTTCAATTTGTTCAATGATTACCGGGTCTTCAGTAACAGCAAAAATCTTTTCCTTTAATTCAGGATCAATATCCAGCATGTCAGGCAGATGAACTTCAGGACGGGTTAGTAGTTTGGGCAGCTTCATGGCTTGTTTCATCGGAGAGGAGTTTAGTGATGAAAGATAGCTGTTGTAGATATTCGGTTGTACAGAGTAATTGCGGCAAAGATCGGAGAGCTGATCTATTTTGGATTTTTTTTCTGAAAAATGTCGGTAGCGATCTTCGGTAGCCAGCCCGATGTTGTAGCCGAGTTCGGTTAGTCGAAGATCGGCATTATCCTGCCGAAGGAGGATCCGGTGCTCGGCACGGGAAGTAAACATGCGGTAAGGCTCGTCGGTGCCTTTGCCGACCAGATCATCAATAAGTACTCCGATGTAGGCTTCCGATCGGGTAAGAACTATAGGCTCCTTGTCCTGAACAAAGCGAGCTGCGTTAATTCCGGCGAGCAATCCCTGGCAGGCCGCTTCTTCGTATCCGGTAGTACCATTGATCTGACCGGCAAAAAATAATCCGGAAATCAATTTGGTCTGCATGCTGCGGTAGATCTGATGCGGAGGGAAAAAGTCATATTCAATAGCATAGCCGGGGCGTATCAGTACCGCATCTTCAAAACCAGGTATAGTTCGCAGTGCTTGGTACTGAACATCTTCCGGTAAAGAAGTCGAAAACCCGTTCAGATACATTTCGTAGGTATTCCATCCTTCAGGCTCGAGGAAAAGTTGATGTTGCGGCTTATCTGCAAAGCGATCAATCTTATCTTCAATTGAAGGACAGTAGCGCGGACCAATAGACTGAATGCGCCCGGTAAACATCGGACTGCGGTCAAAGCCGGTTTTGAGAACATCGTGAACTTTGTTGTTGGTGTATCCGATCCAGCAGGTAAGCTGTTCTTCAAGTGAAGGTAAACTCTTCGTTAAAAATGAAAACGGGGAGGGGTTTTCATCTCCATATTGAACTTCAAGCGCATCATAATTAATGGAGCGGCCATCAATACGAGGAGGGGTACCCGTTTTAAGTCGGGAGCTTTGGAATCCTAACTCTTCCAAACAAGCTGTAATTCCGGTAGAAGCGCGTTCGCCGGATCGGCCTCCGCCAAATTGTTTTTCACCAATATGTATAACACCGTTTAAAAAAGTACCATTGGTAAGTACCACCGATTTGGCTTCGAACTGCTGACCGGTTTGTGTCTCTACTCCGTACACTTGATTATTTTCATCAACCAAAACATTGGTGACGTTATCCTGGCGAAATTCCAGGTTCTCAATTTTTTCCAGTTCTTCCCGCATATATTGTGCATACAACATGCGGTCATTTTGACTGCGCGGACTCCACATTGCCGGACCCTTGCTACGATTCAGCATTCGAAACTGAACTCCTGAGTGGTCGGAAATTATCCCGCTTAGTCCACCCAGTGCATCTATTTCTCTTACCAGTTGCCCTTTAGCCACGCCACCCATTGCCGGATTGCACGACATTTGAGCAATGGCATTCAGATTCATGGTAATCAAGAGGGTTTTGTTACCCATCCGGGCGGATGCGGCCGCCGCCTCACTTCCGGCGTGACCGGCCCCCACGACAATGGTATCGTATGCAGGATAAATGGAGTTCATCAGATTTAAAGTAGGATGGTTTGATTCAGCAAAAAAACTTGTTAAGCATCGCAACATTAACGGTGCATAAATATATCCAATTATTGGATGTAGCGTTTATCGAAAAAAGCAGTAGAATAAGTTATAGGCTTGTTACAGAATGAATAATAACAGAATATTAATTGCTAAAATACTGATATGTTGTACTTAATATGTATCAGTATGTTATTGTGTGCTACATCCTGTGTAAGTTCATTGGAATAAGCAGTATACCAGGTAAAGAAGTGAAGCTCTGTTTCGATGTTTGCTGTAACAGTCGAAAGCCAAAAAATTTAAACAAACAAAAAAGGCCTTAACCACCATGTGATGATTAAGGCCTAAAAGCGATCCGGAAGGGACTCGAACCCTCGACCTCCTGCGTGACAGGCAGGCGTTCTAACCAACTGAACTACCGGACCAAATTAAGAATCCAAATATAAGCACGTTGGACCCGGCTGTCAATATCTGAGACGAAAAATTATGAGGTTTATTTTGACTAAATAAAAAAAAGAAAGGACCATAATGTTCAGTTATGGTCCTTTGTGGTGGATGGTGATGGGATAGAAAATCTAAGTTCGAAGTCAGGAATTCAGCAGTGTTTTTATAGCATCAATAACTTCGTCGTCTTCGGGAGATGTTTGTGTGCTGAATCTTCGGGTTAATTGCCCTTCCCGATTAATTAAGAACTTCTCAAAATTCCAGCTGATTTCTCCGGTAAAGTCAGGGTTATCGGCTTGTGTTAAATAATTGAACACCGGATGTTTGTCGTTCCCCGTCACAGGTATCTTGGTGGAAAGTGGAAATTCTACACCAAAGTTTACTTCACAAAACTCCGCTATTTCCTCATTCGTTCCATATTCCTGACCTCCGAAGTCACCGCTGGGGAAACCAATGACGACAAGACCTTCCTCCCGGTAGTCCTCATACAGTTTTTGAAGGCCTTCATATTGTGGTGTGTACCCGCATTTGGATGCAGTGTTCACAGCAAGAATCACTTTACCTTGATAATCGGCAAAATCAAGTTTTTCACTATTCGTCAGAGATTGTAACTTGAAATCATAAATGCTTTCAGCTTTATCTGTATGTGTACCCATAATCAGTGTTGAAATAAAAAACAGAATGATAACTTTCATGGTTATGTTCTTTTTAGTTTATACCAAACAACAATGCCTAAAAAAGCCAAATAGTTCCGGGATATTATGAACTCTAAATCAAAACTCTTAATACTGCTTTTCATTGCCACAGGCCTGAGTATTCCGGATTCAGTTTGGGCCCAGATGTTTTCTGTTGGTAACAATGGAAGGGTGTTTTCTCCTCCCACATCGGCTGTAGTAGCGGGGATTGAACCGTTCGAATTTAATTTCACGGGTGACCCGGACCAACTGGAATCCGACCAGGCTCCGAATTATACATTTTATGATCCGGTATACAGGCTCAGATTGGAAATACCCGGTTTTCAACTCTACGGGGGATACGGCCGAAATTTATCGGAGAGCGATAACCTGAATTATCTTAATATTGGTCTGACACTCACCGGTGGAATGAATATGTTGACCAGGCCGCGTTTCAGATTATTGGTACCCCTGGAAATCAACACCGAATACACGCAAGTAATCAACAATACCGTTTCCGATCGAAATAACGAATTCCGGCAATCGGCGATATTGATAGGGGCCGGTCTTGGTTTCAGTATTCAACCGGCGGATAGAATACGAATTACAAGTCGTGGATTGCCCATGATAGGTTTTTCCGTTTCTTCACAAAGCGGTGAAGGCGGGGTAAAGTACCAAATTGAAAATCGAAACCGGATATACCTGGATAATTTATTCGGCCGTACCGGCTTGGTTTTCGGGGTTGATTTCAGGTTTTCTGACTACAACTCTGAACAAAACCGGTTTCAATACGAATCTTTTGCAAACAGTTTAATGATAGGACTTTCTTTCTGATGAAAACCAGTCAGCTTGTTGAGGAACTCGAAGAATTGGTAGAACAACTCGGTTATCGTCTCCGAAAAGAGCGGGGTACATTCCGCGGAAGCTCATGTGTGTTAGAAGGAGACAAAATTGTAGTGTTGAATAAAAATCATCCGGTTGAATTTAATATTGGAGTGTTGGTAAAGTTATTAGCTGAAAAGGATTTAAGTGATATTTTTATAAAGCCGGCACTTCGAAAAGAACTTGAAAAAATGTGGAAGAAGAGGGGACTGAAGTCCGATAATACTTTAATGGATTAGAAAACATGCAGGTTACGTTTTTAGGCACAGGTACATCAATGGGAGTGCCGGTAGCCGGAGGTTTCGGTAAAGAGTTGATGAAGGGAGACCCCCGTGATGAGCGTTATCGATGCTCGGTATGGGTGCGCCATGAAAACAAATCCATATTAATAGATGTAGGCCCCGAATTTCGTCTGCAGACATTAAGATCCGGATTAGACCGGGTTGATTTGCTGTTATTAACACACCAGCATACGGATCATATTGGTGGCCTGGATGATCTCCGGCCATTTAACTATGTTCAAAAAGAGCATATTCCGGTAATTACAACTCCGGAGTGTGAGGCGTCTATTCGGAAACGTTTTTATTATATGTTTGAGCCCGAAAAAACACCAGGCTCGGTGGATTTAAAATTTCAGCCTCAAAAAGAAGAATACTACTATCATGGGTGCCGGATAATTCCGCTTCCGGTTTATCACGGAGAGATGAAAGTGTTTGGGTATCGTATTAATGATTTCAGTTATGTAACCGATGTAAACTATATTCCACCTGAAACCAAAGAAAAAATTAAAGGAAGTAAGGTGCTGGTATTGAGCGGATTGAGATGGGAGCCGCAACACCCGACCCATTACACTATACCGGAAGCAATAGAAATTGCTGATGAGTTAGAAATAGAACAGACCTGGCTGGTTCATATGTCTGTTCATGTAAATCACAAAGAAACAAATGCCAGGCTTCCGTCTTATGTTCAGCTGGCCTATGACCAGCTTCAGATCACGATCTAAGTCGGAGGGTTTTTATGAAACTATTGGAAATTGGACTTCCCGTTCTTGAGCGATTCATAAACCTGTTTCACCTGTTGGGAAGCATCAAGGCGGCAAACAAGAAGGGCATCATTGGTATCTATTACTGCAATACCCTGGAGCCCTACTATGCTAACTATTCTGTCATTTTCCGACTGGATGTAACAGTTGTGTGATTCGTGTAAAGCAGTCTGGTTAGCCTCGATCACATTACCGTTATGATCCTTATCCCGCAATTCATACACCGACATCCAGCTGCCCACATCACTCCATCCGAAATCAGCAGGTATCACAAATACAGAATCCGACTTTTCCATAACACCGTAGTCAATGGAGATGGATAAACTATTTTCATAAAACTGTTTAATCTCTTCCGGTGAACCGGTTTTAACATTCCGGCAGCCGGCATAAATATCCGGCAGATGTTTGGAAAATTCTGATAGAATAGTGTCCACTCTCCAGATAAACATACCACTATTCCACAGAAAGTCTCCGGATTCAAGAAATCGGGCGGCCGTTTGCAAGTCTGGTTTTTCCGCAAACGTTTTTACTTTATGGATGGACAAGCTGTCAGTTTTTTCAGCCGCCTCCTCAACGATTTGTATATAGCCATATCCGGTTTCCGGCCGAAAGGGTTTGATGCCGATGGTTAGCAAGCTATCGCCTTCAGCTGCTTTGTCAATTCCCGCCTGAATGACTTTCCGATAAGTTTCTGCGTCATTGACGTAGTGATCGGACGGGAGTACAACAAGCGTTGCTTCCGGGTCTTTTTCATAAATCATTTTGGAAGTAAAAGCTACACAGGGAGCAGTATTTCGGCCAATAGGTTCACCGATAATATTTCCTTCCGGGATTTCAGGAACCTGACTTTTTACAAGATCAGAATAAGAAGCATTCGTAATCACAAAAATACGTTCTTCGGGAATTACCGGAGAGATGCGACTGACCGTCTGTTGTAATAATGATTGGTCTCCTATCAGATTTAAAAACTGCTTGGGTTTGGTTTTACGGCTGCTTGGCCAGAATCGGGAGCCGACGCCGCCGGCCATAATGAGTGCATATACCATAGCGAGTTTCCCTGAAAGTTTATAAATGAAATTTTAAAATCCGTTTAATTTGATATCAGCCTGAGCCAAAGTCATTTAAATCAATTTTAGCGCAGACTTCACAAGTTCCGAGGCATTAGTAGTTCCGTTGAAATTTTTAGATGCTTGCTGAACAGCTTTTTGGGCTTTTCCGGAATTATATCCCAAAGCGACAAGTGCATCTATAGCTTCCCGTTCCACATTGCCGTGTGTTTCAAAAGCTTCAGATGTTGTACTTGATGCAGCAACGGTTCCCAGTTTATCCTGTAATTCAACGATGATTCTCTCCGCTGTTTTTTTCCCGATTCCAGGTACGCCTGAGAGCATACTTTTATCGCCTGCTGCAACAGTGTTACGAAATTCACCGGGTTCCATACCGGAGAGGATGCCTAATGCAACTTTCGGGCCAACCCCCTTTACTGTGATAAGAAGTTCAAAAACTTGCTGCTCCTCTTCAGATAAAAACCCGAACAATTGTTGTGATACCTCTGTTATATGGTGATATATATGCAAGGTTACCTCCTGACCTGCAGCCGGCAGTTTACCGGAAGTAAAGGCTGAAACCCCAACACGGTATCCGACACCATGTGCATCCACAATTACAGAAGTTGGAGAAACTTCGAGCAGCGTACCTTTAAGACGAGCTATAATCATAAAAGATATAATTATTTTATTCGGTCGGGATTATTTCGGGCAAAATCTCCCCAGGAGCTTACCGATTTTCCTGAAGATTTTTCGACTTCAGATTCTCCGCCTTTCATCAAATGGCACCAGGCTACGGCAAGGGCGTCAGTCGCATCAGAACTTAGCTTTTTATCCGGCAGTTCTAAGATGGTGCTCAACATATAAGCTACCTGTTCCTTTGCCGCATTTCCGTTACCTGTTATCGATTTTTTTACGGCTTTGGGCATATACTCACTTACAGGCAGCTCCATGTTGGTAATGGCCAAAATTGCGGCTGCCTGGGCGCGTCCGAGTTTTAGCATGGCTTGCGGATCTTTACCGTATACAGGGGTTTCCACGGCGCAGGAGGTTGGATTATATCGTGTGATGTATTGGGTGATCTCTTTATAAAGAAACCGGAGCCGGGAAACGTGGTCTGAGGTATGATCCAGTCGTAAAGTATCACAGGCAATTACTTCGGGTTTGCCGGAGTTGGTTTGCTTCAGTACGGCTAAACCGGTAACCCGGGAGCCGGGGTCAACTCCGAAAATCACAGATTGTTCCATGGCAGAGCCGTGAATGAGTGAATAAAGAAAACAGCGGAATATGCTTGAAATTCACGTGTCGGAAAGGGTTTTCCCGCAGGGAGAACATCCGTATTTAAAACCAGGAAGTGGTTTTAGTTAGATCGATAACTGCTGTTTTGTCCTGCTGTTTTGGACAGTAAATGAATATCGGTAATCCGGATATTGCTGTCGAACGACTTACACATATCATAAATAGCCAGGCAAGCAGTAGAAACGGCGGTTAAGGCTTCCATTTCCACACCGGCTTGACCCGGAGATTTAATAAAAGACTGTACCTTTATGGTATGGGTTTCATCCTGAAGATGAAATTCCAGGTTTATATTGGTAAGGGTGTTCGGGTTGCAATAGGCAAATAAGTTTGAGGTCTGCTTGGCCCCGAAAATTCCGGTAATTTCAGCAACGGTAAGAACATCACCTTTAGCGACCGAACGCTCTTTGATTTTTTGAAATGTTTCCGCTGTCAGCTCTACTTTACCTATAGCGAGTGCACTACGGCCGTCATCAGATGCGGTGATAACAGGTTCGGGGAGGGCGCCTTCTTCCTCCCCGGTTAAGCGTGTTGGTTCGGATGATACCATATTAGTGTTTAACTATGAATTTTGCTCTTGTTCATGCAGTCGCTGTAAATCATGCATTAACTGTTCACTGATGCCGTTGGTTGAAAAACCGCCATCGTGAAACAAATTCTGCATGGTCACTTTGCGTGTAAGGTCAGAAAACAATGTAACGCAATAGTCCGCGCATTCATCTGCGGAGGGGTTCCCAAGCGGCGCGATTTTTTCAGCGAACTCATACATGCCGTCAAAGCCTTTTATGCCGGAACCCGCAGAGGTTTTGGTAGGTCCCTGGGAAATGGTGTTGACCCGAATTCCCCGATCACCAAGACGGCTGCCGAAATTGCGTGCAATGCTTTCCAGCAGTGCCTTGGCGTCGTTCATATCAGAGTATTTGGAAAAAATACGCTGGGCACCGATATAAGAAAGGGCCACAACGCTGCCGCCATCGTTTAACAGATTGTGTGTGTGAGTAGCAGAATGCAGGATTTTGTGCAAAGAGAGCGCGGAAATATCAAGCGTTTGCTGAAAGAAATTATAGTTGAGATCGGCATATTCCTTTTTCTTGCGAATATTCGGAGACATTCCGATGGCATGCAGTATAAAATCAATATTGCCTAATTTCTCTTTAACCTCTTCAAAAAGCTTATCAACTTCTTCCTGTTTGGATACATCGCAGGGAATAATCGGAGCGTTGGTCTCTTCGGCCAGTGCGTCCAGTGCACCCATTCGCAAGGCGATCGGGGCATTGCTCAGGGCAAATTCCGCACCCTCCCTGTGGCAGGCCAAGGCTACCCGCCAGGCTATACTTCGATCATCCAAAGCACCGAAAATAATGCCTTTTTTCCCTTTTAATAATCCATGTCCGGTTTGTGCACTCATAAAAAAATGGTTTTGGGTTAAATAAATCTGATCTGAATTTTTCTGAGAATAAACATACTTAAGGATTATTGCTACCATCCTGCAGATCAACTGCAAAAAAGCAGAAGTTAAAAACTGGAAAAAACCTTTGGTTGAGATAATCGGAATATCAGGGCAAAACGCCGGTGTTGATTATGTCGGCAACCTCAGCAAATAAATAGATCAAAGTAACAAAATATAAAGGTAGCGTAAGGGTTAAAACTATCGCAAATAAAATGTGGATAAATCAGTTGATAGTAGCGTTTATAGTCCCTATTTTTTGAGACTCTGCAAAAATCGTATAACCACCCATGTTTGAAGATCTGTCAAAAAAGCTGGAAACGGCGTTTAAGTCGGTAACCGGCCAGGCAAAAATTACGGATGTCAATATCGCTGAGACGGTGCGGGAAATCCGCCGTGCTTTGCTCGATGCTGATGTGAATTATGAAGTCGCGCGTGAGATGACCCGCAAGGTCAAAGATCAGGCGCTTGGCAGCGGTGTATTGCAGAGTGTTTCGCCGGGGCAGCAGTTTACCAAGATCGTCTATGATAACCTGGTTGAAGTTCTCGGTCAGGAGCGTGAGGATATTAATTACGGAACCAAGCCTCCAACCGTGATCCTGATAGCCGGATTGCAGGGTTCAGGAAAAACCACATTTACCGGTAAACTTGCCCGAATGCTCAAAGAGGAGGGTAAAAACCCGTTGATGGCCGCCGCCGATGTTTACCGTCCGGCAGCCATTGATCAGCTGAAAACTTTGGGCGAACAGATTGAGCTCCCGGTTTACTCGATCGAGGAGAAAGATGCCATCCGTACTGCAAAAGAAGCGGTGCAGTTTGCGAAGAAAAACGCCCACGATGTAGTTATCATCGATACGGCCGGCCGGATGCACGTCGATGAGACGATGATGAACGAAGTTGCCGGCATCAAAAAAGCGGTAACTCCGGATGAAATCCTGTTTGTAGTAGATTCGATGACCGGCCAGGATGCCGTCAATACGGCTTTGGAGTTCAATAAGCGCATTGATTATAACGGCGTTGTGTTAACCAAGCTTGACGGAGATACCCGCGGTGGTGCGGCGCTATCTATCCGGAATGTGGTCAACAAGCCTATCAAGTTTATAAGCACCGGTGAAAAGCTGGATACCATAAGCGCTTTTTATCCGGAGCGGATGGCGCAACGAATCCTGGGGATGGGAGATGTGGTTTCGCTGGTTGAAAAAGCCCAGCAACAATATGATGAAGAGCAGGCTAAGAAGCTGCAATCTAAGATAAAATCCGAGGAGTTTAACCTCGAGGATTTTTACGAGCAGCTGCAGCAGCTCAAAAAAATGGGATCCATGAAGGATCTCGCCGGGATGATACCCGGAATGAACAAACAGCTTGAAGATGTGGAAATCGATGATGACACCCTCAAGCCGATTGAGGCAATCATCAATTCCATGACCCCGGAAGAACGTCGTAATCCGAATATTTTAAACGGCAGCCGCCGTAAACGCATAGCCAAAGGTTCAGGCACAACGGTCAGGGATATCAATGACCTGATCAAGCAGTTTTCTCAGATGAAGAAAATGATGAAGACCATGACCAAAATGAACAAAGCCGGTCGGGCTATGGAGGGGCTGAAAAATCTTCCCATGATGGGTGGCCGCCGTTAATCACCATTTGAAAACAAACCTGAAGCAACAAACAATAGAGGAGAATAACCTTGGTAAGAATTCGACTTCAACGTCACGGTCGTAAGCGACGGCCTTATTACCATATAGTAGCAGCCGATCAGCGCGCTAAGCGAGACGGCCGTATTATAGAAGACCTGGGGCGGTACAACCCGTTTGCCGAACCTAATGAGCGGGTGGTGCTAAAAGCCGACCGTGCCGCGCACTGGCTTCGAACTGGTGCTAAGCCGTCCGATACTGCCAAAAGTATATTGAAACGCGAAGGTATTTTATACCGCCTGCACCTGGAGCGCTGGGGATGGTCCGAAGAAAAAATTGAAGAGACCGTCAATCAGTGGAAAGAAGAGCAAAAGGCAAAGCGCGAAGATAAGCGTACTCCTAAAGCTGAGAAAGCAGCTCGACTGAAAGCCGAAGAGGAAGCGTTTAAGAAAGCTGAAGAAGAGCGTAAAGCTCAGGAAGCTAAAAAAGCTGAAGAGGCTAAGAAAGCGGCTGAAGAAGCTGAAAAGCAAAAAGAAGCTGCTGCCGAAGAAGCCGAAGCTGAAGAGAAAACCGAAGAGCAGGCCGAGTCCAAAGCAGAAGATGCTTCAGGCGAGACTCAGGAAGAAGCAGTAGAAGCGACCGAAGAGAAAGCCAAAGAAACCGAAGCTAAGGCGGAAGAAGCCAAAGCTGAGGCGGAAGAGGCTAAAGAGGAAGCTCCTGCTGAAACTGAGAAAGATGAAAAAGCTGAGGCGGAAACAAAGGCCGATACTGAGGAGAAGAAATCCGAAGCCAAAGCCGATGCTGAAGCTGAGTCTAAAGAATCAGAAGAAAAAGAAGCTTCTGAAGAGGCCGACGAAGAGAAAAAAGAAGATAAGTAATCATCTCTTCTGCGATGGCTGCCCGTGAACAAACCGGTTTAACGGCACTGGGAACCATCGTAAAGGCGCATGGCTTACAGGGTGGGGTCATTGTAGATCCTGATATAGACCCTGAGCTTTTCCGGGAAGTTACCCGGGTGTTTATTCGAGACCGGCGGCAAGACCTGATTCCATATCAAATAGAAGAGTTTCGGGTTGATCAAAAAAAAGGCCGCCAATTGTTCTTTGTTAAACTGACATTTATAGATGACCGCTCGGCCGCCGAGGAAATTTCCGGGTCTGTAATTTATGGTGAGGTCGATTTGCCGGATGAACAACCCGGCGATGAGATCCCGGATATTACAGGCTGGAAAGTAGCGGATGCGGAAAACCGATATATAGGTACCGTAAAAAACCTGCTTGAATCACCCGCTCATCTCATTATTACCATCCTGAAAGAAAAGGGGGATGAAATTTTAGTCCCCTGGGTTGAAGAATATGTGGATGAAGTGGATTCCGACAAGCAGTTGTTATTTGTGAAAAACCTCGACCGGTTCGAGTCTGAAGAGTAATCCAATGATGAGAATTGATCTTATATCAGCAGTGCCCGACCTGCTTTACAGTCCGTTGGAGCACAGCATTGTCAAACGAGCCCGTGATGCTGGTCTTGTAGATATCAGGATTCATGATTTGAGAGATTACTCAACCGATAAGCATCGTAAAGTTGATGATTATCCGTATGGCGGCGGCGGAGGCATGGTGCTTTCTCCTCAGCCCGTGTTCGATTGCATCGAGTCGCTTCAGGGGGAGCATAATTTTGAAGAAGTTGTGTTCCCGACTCCCGATGCCCCAGTTTACACGCAGGAAGACGCCGTACGGTTTTCGATGAAAAAGCAGCTGATTTTTTTATGTGGTCACTATAAAGGGGTTGACCAACGTGTCCGTGATGAGTTGGTCACCAAAGAATACAGCATTGGAGATTATGTACTTTCCGGAGGTGAACTTCCGGCATTGGTAATGATTGATTCCATTGTTCGCTTGATTCCAGGTGCCATTGGCGATGCTCAGAGTGCTTTGAGTGATTCTTTTCAGGAATCATTGCTCGGAGCTCCTGTTTATACAAGGCCGGCCGAATACAAAGGATTGAAAATCCCGGAAATTTTACAGTCGGGGGATCACAAAAAAGTTGAACAATGGAAGCAAGAACAGGCATTGAAGAAGACCAAAAAGGTAAGACCTGACCTTTACGAGAATTTTA
>SLQI01000318.1 GCA_007131535.1 Balneolales bacterium
AGCCGGAAAGACCTGCTTGAGCTGGAAGCCCTCAAACAAAAAGGCCTTGCTCAGGCCGATCTTGACCGGCTCAAAAATGCCGTGGTCGATACCATTATTGGTTCGGTGCGGAAAGCTTTATAGCTACGCTGTGATATCACCTGGATAGTCACGAATATGCTATAGTACTTGCAATGGGCTTAAGCACTTTGAGTTGCTTTATCTGAAAGCCGGTTGATAAAGTTGTCATAAGCGGTCAAAGCTTCATCGTGCTGACCGAGCTGTTCGTGTATTTCCGCTTTTTTCATAATGGCTTGTGCGATATCCGCTTCGGGCGTGTCATTTTTTGCCTTTTCATAAAAACGGATCATCTGATCATAAGCATTTAACGCTTCCTGATAGCGCTCAAGCCGAAGCAGCAGCTCCGCTTTGCGATTAATGGCTTTTGAGAGATTTTCTTCAAGTTCCGGTGTCAATTGGCTGTTCATACGTTCTCCTGATTCGTTTAAGTTTTCTGCATGACCAAGTGGTGCATCCGATTCCTGCCTTTTTGATTCCAATGGGATTTGATCCGGGGGATTTTCTGTTGAAGGCTCTACATGTTCCGGATTCATAAACCCGGATGTGCCATTTCCGTTTTCGGGTAGATCTCCCATTGCAGATACGGCTGCCTGGATGGACTCATTTGCTGAAGATTCTTCAACAACCGGTGCGTTAGCAGTTTCCTCTTCCTGCAATTCGGCATTTTGCAAAATATCCTCGATTTCCTGTTCATCCCCCTGATTCATTTCTTCGGGTTCATCCTCCGGGCCGGAATCGAAACTCTGCTCATCAGCTAACTCATCCGTTGAAGCATCCCAATCGGCAAATTCAGCCAGGGCGGCAAAGGTATCGGCTACCATACGCGTGTAGGTTTCAGATTT
This sequence comes from Balneolales bacterium, assembly GCA_007131535.1. Lineage (GTDB taxonomy): Bacteria > Bacteroidota > Rhodothermia > Balneolales > Natronogracilivirgulaceae > SLJN01. Next base: position 903 of record SLQI01000318.1, read on the forward strand.
GCTGCCTTTCAGCTGTTTTCGGAATACTTCCCGGATTTCCTCCTTAGGCAGTAAATGAGCATCGGGTTCATCAGCAAAAATGTTTTGATAGTTCTCTGCCATTTTGTTTGCTACTACTTCCCTTGCTGTTTCCTCGGACTCGGCAAAATGTTCAAACTCACTGGTAGGCCGCCCCTGCTGGTCGATCAACCCGAAAACTTTAAATAATTCGGTAAATAGGACCGAATTAGGTTCGGTGATTTCCAGGGTTTCCAGAAATTCGCGATTGAAGATTTCCGGAATCTTTGAACTTCTGATTTTGAGCAGCCCGTCTTCCAATTGCTCAAGGTTGGTGAGGAATATATCCATCGCGTTCATATTAACTCTCTCCTGTGATTTGGTTTTATTCTAATTCTAATCCACGCATTTGCAACAGTTCCTTTTGCAGTAATTTTTCGGTATCGGTTTGCAGGTTGAGAATTCGTGTTTCAAGATCCGGTACAATCTTGGCCTGTATCAGGATTACCAGTTCATGAGTCTCAATTTCCGTTGAATTATACCCAAACAAATACCGCAGACCGAAAAACCACGCAGGTAAATCCTTTAGCAGCGGGATTCCCCGACGCACCCGGTTTTCTTCGGAGCCATACAGGCCGGCTATAGTTGTTGATTCTCCGCTGAGCATCAATATTTCCGTATCAGCTTCCTGTATGTTGATCACCGTGCTTACCGGGTCCGGTGTAGCACTACTGCGCTCGGCTGATATCGTCATGTATATAAACTCCATGCCGCCGGACTCGATAATTTTCGGCGTTACATTCAGTATGGTACCGGTACTGAAAAATTCATCAATTACATTGCCGGCAAAATCCCTGCTTTTAATCGAGAAATCCTGCCCCACCTGAATATTACCTTCTTTACCATCCATCACCCTGATTTTGGGCGATGCGATAACCTCGCCTTTATTACTGGTTTCGAATGCTGAAAACAGGGCCTGGATGTCCCATCCGTTAACCAGATCGGAGAGGTTCAGGTCTATATCGAAGATTTCCTGACCAACCTGCATGGCTCCCCGTTGATCAACCTCTACCCGGCCGTCGCTGCTCAGCGTTGACCAATCCACTCCGATTTCTCTGAGCAGACGGCTGTTTCCTTCAAAGAACGTCGCTTTGATTTCAATTTCCCGGGTTCCCTGATTGATTGCCATGTCACCGGATTCAATGGCGGGAGTGCTATCGGAAGATTCCGCTCGCGCTGACTGTCCGCCTCTTTTTACCACTTCATAATGAGTGCTGTACTCCACTACATCCATATTGTGATATCCGGTAACATAATCCAGCGCCCGACGCCAGTGCATCAAAGGAATATCAATTCCGATTGACCCCTGAGCTTCATCTTTCAGCAGTATTTTCAAATCTTTATGCTCCCTTGAAAATTCATCCAGTATGGAAATCGCTTCTTTAAATTCGGTTTCCGCATCTATTGCAACCATGGCTTCCGGGCTGACTCGTTCTTCCGGAATCCGATCGGCCTGCGCCCAAAGTATCGCCGGTAGAATGGCGATTATTAAAACGGATAGATAAAACTGTTTCATTGTTCACTCCAGATAAATGTTTTATAGTTCCAATATATAATTATCGACTATGCCACCCTTGTTCAGGGTAAACACAACTTGACCTTCTTCGCTGTTTATCGAGGTAAGTCTGCCCAGATATACCTCATCACCCAACCGCATAGTCTTGGTTGTGCCATTTTGCAATCTCAGCCAAACCCGGTCGGAAGCCATCCCGGAGACACGGGCTTCACGAATATCCGGCAAATTCTCAGTATTGGGCGGCGGCTCATGAATTAATGGAAAAAATGGATTCCCACCTTCCCAACTGTGAATTTGGGTTGAAGCAAGTCTGTAATCATTTTGCAGATCAAGCGTCTCCTCAGCAACAAAGGCTTCAAGTTTTAGATGAAACCGAACATAACCCAGCCCGTCGGTATCACTTATCGGATCAATCCGCACTGAATTGATGCTAATCAGGGCCGGCTCCATTTCAATGGTTTGAATAAAACCGGCAAGGCGATCATAGCGGCCTTTGCCTTCCAGTGTAATTTCAGCGGTTTGTGTCTGCTCTTCTGAGTCTGCTTGCTCACCGGAGCTGTAATCCAACGAGTAATTGAGTTCGGTATAAGTATTCCCCCTGTTGTATTGTCGAATTAAATCATATAAGCGGTCAACTTCATCAACGGAGATATACTGCTTGGGAAAAGATTCGAGCCGTTGAAGAGCATCATCGTGACTGGCGTGCACTTCTTCATAACGGGCAGCTATAAGCTCATACTCTTCCAGTTCAGACTCCATCTGCACAATTTCGTCCAGCTTTTCTTCAGCGGACTGATCCATCCAATAGTAAAGATACCCGAGGCCTGATGCCCACATAACTACGAGAAAGGCGGCGAGTATCAAACTGTTTCTCAGGGCATGACTCATGATGTGCTCCTTTCGGCAAATTGTTGCTGAATCATTTCTTCGGGTTCCTCAATGTTTTGTCTGATATTGCTAACCCTGATCCGGAAAGCATAGACAGTCATACCGCGCA
>SLQI01000494.1 GCA_007131535.1 Balneolales bacterium
AATTTGTCATGGCCAGTGTCTTTTTTAGAAGTTAGAGGGCTCCTAAAAATAACAAAAGCTCCGCAATCGGAGCTGGGCACTGGCCATTTTTTTATCGTTTTGGACAGATGTGAAATATAATGGTTTAGACAGTTAAGTGTACAGGTTAGACCCGCGGATTTTTCAAATGGAATAGTTGCTCCGACCTCCAGGCCGGAGTAAGAAAGCTCCAAAAAATTAAAACAGGGCTTTAGCCCTATGGGTGAAGGGCTAAAGCCCTCAGTAATTACTTACCTCAGCAATGATTATAGCCTCACCAAACAACATAATATGTTCGCGGTTTTTACAGCTACCTATTTTTTTGTCGGACAACAGTGATGTTAAATGTCAAAATGTTGTTAATAATCGGGCTGATGAAAAACAATATAGAGAGCACACGTTAAACCTCTTAGTGGTTATAGACTTGATTAGGAATAAATAACCGAACAAAGAAAACCTTGGCTTGTAAATTACTAAAAAATATTGCCGTTTCTGTATTGCTATTACCATTATCGTTTATTTTATTGTGAGCTGAAATAGCACTATAGTGGCCTTTTTGGGCCGATCGGCAGTGCAATACCTCATTAAGCTTCAAACGAGAATTTTATTAAAACAGAATTAAATGATAGCATTAACTTTCCCGTTAGAGTGGGGTGAAACGAGAAAAATGTTGAATTGTAATCATATTTGATAAGCGGTGGTACTATGCTTTATAGATTTTTGTTGTTAATAATTTTGGGAATAGGTTTTTCGGTTTATAGTTGCGCTTCGTTATCCGGTGCCGGTGAGGTTCGGTATAGTGAAGATGTTGAGGATGTAAGAGAAGCATCGGCTAACGCATTGCAACGTATCGGTATGGAAATCCATGATATCAGAGATGGAGTTACCTCGGATTATATCATTGTCGGAGAACGCCAGAATGCCAGTGCCCGGGTAGATTCCGAAACAGCCGGAACGCCTGAGTTAGTCCGGCTTGAAGTTGAAATTCGTGCCCTTGATGACGGCAGTGTGAGTGTTGACGCGTCAACCCCAACCGCTGCAAATTATGCTTCCACTTCCGGTACGGACCTTATTGAACAGTTTTACTCAAGTTTGGAAGAGTATGGCCTGGAGCCGGTTGATGATGAATAAATAGTGACATTAAGAGTTTTCTTAAAAACTCTGATCAGATAGTGAATGTAGTGCATCGAAAATCAATTTGTTACGGTCCATAGTAATATAAGCGATCTTTCGATGCCGGCAGTTTAGCGGTCGCCTCATTGTGTGTCAATTGTTGGAGCGACATGCAAGATTAAATCAATATTACTTATCTTTAGCCTGCAAACTAAAGAGGAAGAATACGATGATGTTGAAATCTACCACTTATGCCTTAACCGTTCTGATAGCCGGAGCCCTCTTGGTTACCGGTTGCTCATCAACCCAGAGTAGTTCTCAGACTTTGTATTATGATGAACCGCAAAGGGTATATGATGCTGTGGAAGGCGCGGTAAGTAAACTTGGGATGAGAGTTGTCGAGTATGAGGTAACCGATACCAACAACAGCTTCAAAATGCATGCGACAGAGGATAAATCGCATAATATGTACTCCCGTGATGCCGGCGCAGCACGGTTATTACGGATGTACATTGTAGCCAGTCGCCAGCCGGACGGTGCCTACAAAATTTCGGTTGATGTCCCAAGTTCCCGGAATTATGCTTCTCAAAGCGGGTATCAGTTAGAAAATGATTTCTTTCGTCATTTAAATAATGCCGGACTTACTACCGGAGAAAGTATAGCTTCGGGTGAGGAAGAATCAGTCAAAGATCTGTAATTTGGTCATTGTAGCGGATTGTATTATCAGCGACGTGCCGGGATTGAAATTTTCAACTCATCTATAAACTGCAGAACCCTTTTCTCAGACCAATAGATCCCATTGATGATACTATCCGCTATAAACCCGGTATGTCCGCCGTGGTCTGGAGTCTCAAGATAAAAGTGGGAATGAGATCTCGCTTCATCCACAGGGTAGCATTTCGGTGTAAGGAAAGGGTCATCTTTGGCATTTACCAACAATAAAGGACGCTTTATCTCAGGGGTGAACCCGAGTGAACTTGCTTTTTTCCAGTAATCTTCGGCATCCCGAAACCCATGCAGCGGAGCGGTGTACCGATCGTCAAAGCCTTTGAAGTCCTTAATCTCTTCAAATCCTTCACTATTAATCAGCCCGGGATAAATCTGTTCTTTTACTTCTATTTTGGCACGCAGCATTTTAAGAAAACGCTGCATGTAAGGTTTGTTCTGAGGCCGGGTTAGTTTTTGGGAAGAAGTAGTTAAATCAATCGGAACAGAAAAAGCCACAGCCCCGGTGATGTCACCAGGCAGATTATCCCCCTGCTCCCCGAAATATTTAATCGTGAGATTGCCGCCAAGGCTGAAACCTACAAGAAAAATCTCATGGTAGTTATAGACCGATAGAATATGCTGCAATACGGTATCCAGATCGTAAGTAGCACCACTGTGATAAAGGTAGGGTTTACGGTTAGGCACTCCGCTGCATCCTCGCATATTCCAGGCGCAGGCATCCCAACCGTTTCGATTGGCATGGGCTACCATACCTTTAACATAATGCCGCTGCGAGTGACCTTCAAGCCCGTGAGAGATGACCATAAGTTGGTCTGAGCCCGGGGCTGACCAGTCCAGGTCTAAAAAATCTCCATCCGGAGTGGATATTCGCTCACGCCGATAGGTTACTCCCTCCACCCTGCGGAGCATCGTCGGAAGCATCGTTTGAAGATGCCCGCTTCTAATCAGAAAAGGAGCTTGATATCCGGACTTTAACAAAGGCATATATGAAAATCTTTATAGTAGCTACAAGGTATAACCAATTTACTACAGCAGGTTGTACTAAAGCTTATGAAATTTCTAAAAAGGTTGAATATTAGGAACTTACGTCAATTCGGGGAAGTTGATAAATGCATCTGATTCTTCTGAACAAAGTATTAATTCATGAGTAAAATATTTAAAACCTCAGATTACTTATTCTTCATTGCGGCACTTCTGTCTTTGGCCGTATCCGTAACCTTATGGTTTACCGGGAACCGTGAAGAGGGATTGTTTGTCGGCCTATGGGTTCCATCGATTCTCATACTGGGTGTCTATGCCAAAATTATTGTTTTACTTAAGCGAAGCTGACTATGGAACTATCCGGACTTATCCTCTACAACCCAACTCTGTTTTTATTCGGTATTCTCGTTTTCATTATGCTGATATCCGGATTTATATACACCATCCTGGAATACCGCAAAATGGATAAGCACCCGGAAGACTACCAAAACGGTGGAAAGAAAATCAGCATGAAAACCGGTAAGAAAACCTGATCGGGACGAACACAGCCCTGGTTCAACGGTTTTCTGTATCTACTCAATAACAGAGTGCAGTGATCGTGCAACCATACTTATGGATCAACCCACTTGATGGAACGTCTGTTTTTGAGCATTGGTTTTTACCCCGGAATCAAAACTGATCTACAATATTACTCACAAAACCGGCATTTTGTTCGGCTACTTCCTCGCTTCGATCTTCGGAGTATATACGTAAAACCGGCTCGGTTCCGGAGGGGCGTACCAGCACCCAGGAGCCATCCTCCATCCAATGCTTGATGCCATCGGTAAACTCCCACTTGATCACCTTCTTGCCATTGATCGTTTTTACCTTTTTCTCTTTGCAATGGGCGATCATTGCATGCTTTTTGGCATCTGTGGTATGCATATCTACACGGGTATTGTAGTGAGGACCGAATTCATCAAACAGGTCCTGAACCAAGGTGCTTAGCGGTTTACCGTAATGCATCATCATTTCGGTAATGGTCAGGCCGATGAAAATCCCGTCGCGTTCCGGTATATGGCCCTTTACAGCCAATCCGCCGGACTCCTCGCCACCCAGCAGCACATCACCAGTTACAATTTTATCCGCAATGTACTTGAAGCCGATTTTCGTCGTCTCAATCGGCAGATTGTATTTCTGCGCCTGTTTGTTCAGCAAGCTGGTGGTTGAAAACGTCTTTACTATCGTACCGGAAAGGCCCTTCTCCTGACTCAGATACTTTGCCAGAAGGGACAGCACCATGTGGGAGTCAACAAAACGGCCGTTCTCATCGAATAGCCCGACGCGGTCTGCGTCCCCGTCGTTGGCAATTCCGATATCGCACTTATTTTCCTTAACGAACTCAGCAAAAGTATGAAGGTTCTTGAGTATAGGTTCCGGTGCGGTTCCCTTGAATCCGGGATTGGTATCCGCATGCAATTCGAAAGTTTGATCCGGCAGCAGTGTTTTGATCATCCCCTGCGATACACCATACATCGGGTCGTGACCGATTTTCAGACCGCTTGATTTAATCTTCTCAATATCAATCCGTTCACGAATTACATCGAGAAACATGTCGTTAAGCGGCATGATTTCAATTTTACCTTCTGAAACCAGACTATGAAAATCCCGGGGTTCAAAATCGGGATCAGCATCCGGGATGCGTGTTTCTACCGCATCGATTTGTTCCGGAGTAGCCGGTCCGCCAAACGGGGCTTTGATCTTAAATCCATTATAATTCGGAGGGTTATGACTGGCCGTGATTACGACCCCAACGGCGTCATATTCAAGCGCGGCCCAGCTTAAAGCCGGTGTAGCCGCCATCCGGTTGGCAAACCGTACGGGGATATCCATAGAGGCAAACACCGAAGCGGTAAACTCGCTGAACTCGCGCCCCATAAAACGAGAGTCATGCCCGATGACAACTCCGTTATTAGTGATTTCCTCATCCTTGATCCAGCGTGCAGTGGCCTGGCTGACTCTGTTTAAATTCGAATAGGTGAAATCCTTTGCAATAATGGCACGCCATCCGTCAGTTCCAAACTTGATTTCCATATACTTTTGCGAGTTTAAGCTTCTTGTTTATTGGTTCTGATGATTTTGCCGTCTCCGGCTTATCTGACTTCCTTATAAAAGATAGCAATACAGTATCTTAGCCTAACTTGATCAAGCCGGGTGCAGTTCCCGGAAACAGGCTCCGGTTTAACTTTTGGATGGGTTACGCCTCCATTTCGGAACCTGTTTCCAAAGTATCCAGATACCGAACAGGACAAACGGAATACTCAGTAACTGTCCCATTGCGAGCATCCAGTCATGAGCGAAACGGGCCGGGTCAACCTTGGTGAATTCAACAAGAATCCGGCTGCTGAAAAGCAGGATCATAAACCAACCGGTAATCAACCCAATCGGTGGATTGGATTTGTAATGACGATATATCAGTACCAGTACTGTAAAGATCAGCAGGGCAAAGATCGCTTCGTAAAGCATGGATGGATGCCGGGGCACCTCATCAACCGATGCGAAGATTACAGCCCAGGGTACCGAAGTTTCGATGCCGTAAATCTCCGAATTAAAAAAGTTGCCGATACGGATAAACGTTCCGCCGAAAATTACCGGAAGGGCAACCCGGTCTGTCAGCCAGAAAAACGACATATCGCCGATTCTGCGAATATAGAGATAGAGCCCGATAAGAATCCCGATGGTGGCACCGTGGCTTGCCAGACCTCCCCGCCAGATATACAAAATTTCAACAGGGTTACGCAGATAATATTCAGCTTCATAGAAAAACACGTGCCCCAGGCGCGCGCCGACTATCGTAGCTATGAGTACATAGGTAAGCAAAAGATCAACCTGTTCAATCGGTCGGCCGGCATCGCGGAAGAGTTTTCGGGTGATGAAGTATCCGGATAAAAATGCGGTGGCAAAAAGCAGGCCGTACCAACGCAGCGTAATCGGCCCGATCTGTTCAAATGAAGGCCCGGGAAGCACTAAAAACAAAATTTGCCCGGCAACAATACACCCCGTAAACAATCCGAAGGCCTGCCAGCCGGTCAGTTGAGATGTTTGTTCTTCAGCCTTTTCCCGTTTCTTGCGCTTTCGCTTTTTTGCATTCTTTTCGGATTGCCCCTCAGTGAAGAAGGTATTTGCAATCCAGAAATAGGCGATAATGCCAAGCAGCAATCCCAGAATATTCAAAGGAAACGGCAGCTCGATGCTGCCCAGCTCAACAAGTATGGGGTGGCCTTCCCAGTAAAAATAATTATGATCCATGAACTAAAGTTTGGAAGATTCGGAGTTCAGGGTGTTAACGTGAATGTAAAGGATTTTCCGCCGATTTTATAGGTGGTACCTTGAGGGGCATCCTCAATGGTAATATCTACCTCGGCCAGCCGGTCGCGGATACGGTCGGCAGTTTCAAAATCGCGATGACTGCGGGCTTTTTGACGAATTTCCAGCAGTAACTCAATGGCCTGATGCAGCCGTCGGCGGTCTTCTTCGCCACCGCTCCCGGCCTCATCCGGCCAGAGCCCCAGCACCTCGTCGGCCAGCATCTTTAGTTCCCCTGCCAGCTCATCAACATTGGAGGGGGGATTCCCATCGTTAATTTGCTTGCGGACCGACCTCAGTTGTTCAAAAAAGGTTCCGATGGCTCTTGCGGTGTTGAAATCATCATTCAGGCATGCTTTCACCTCATCCACAAATGCAGGAATATCGAAAGGCGACCCGCTGCCCGGTTCGGCTTCATCAATGGCGCGGAATATCTCGTGCAGGTTTTTCAACCCGGATTCAGCCGCGGCAAGTGCTTCTTCGGAGAAATCGGTAGTACTTCGGTAGTGGCTTTGAAGCAGAAAAAAACGAATGACATCCGCCGGCCATTTACGTGAAAGCAGCTGGTGATCCCCTTCAAAAAACTGGGGCAGACTGATCGCATTTCCAAGCGACTTTCCCATCTTTTGCCCGTTAAGGGTAACCATGTTGTTGTGCATCCAGTATCGCACAAAGGGCTTTTCATGCGCCGCCTCGCACTGGGCGATTTCCGACTCGTGGTGCGGAAATTGATTTTCAAGCCCGCCGCCGTGAATGTCGATGGTCTGGCCCAGATACCGGGTGGACATCGCCGAGCACTCGATATGCCAGCCGGGATAACCCATGCCCCACGGCGATCGCCATTTCATAATGTGCGAGGGGTCGGCTTTTTTCCACAGGGCGAAATCTTCCGGGTTGCGTTTATCACCGGCCGTTTCGACACGCACACCGGCTTCAGCTTCTTCAAGACTGCGACCGCTCAGTTTGCCGTAACCTTCAAAAGAACGGATATCAAAATAGACATTACCCTCGGTTTCATAGGCGTGCCCGCGCTCGATCAGCGCTTCAATCATTTCAATCTGTTCGGGGATATGCCCGGTAGCCCGGGGAGCAATATCCGGGCGTTTGACGTTTAGCCGGTCCATTGCGTCAAAATAGCTCCACATATATTTATCGGCTACCTCCATCGGTTCCAGCCGTTCAATGCGGGATTGCTTTTCAAGTTTATCCTCACCTTCATCAGCATCGTCGGTGAGATGGCCGACATCCGTAATGTTTTGTACATACCGTACTTTATAGCCCAGATAGCGCAAATACCGCACTACCACATCAAAGGCAACGTAGCTTTTGGCGTGCCCCAGGTGAGGATCCCCATAAACGGTCGGGCCGCATACGTAAATAGATACAAACCCCGGTTTAAGGGGTTCAAAAATTTCTTTTTCTTTGGTAAGCGTATTGTAAATATATAGTTGATCCATCAAACTGATTTTATAACTGCCCGCAGCAAAATACTTTAATTGTAGAATTGATCAAGATACAAAAGCTGAATGCAGTTGGTAAAACGTGTATTACAAATAATATTCCATACCCGAAGGTTTTGCCAAACCTTCAATCAGAAAACGCAGTCGGAAGAACGGACAACATGTTAATTACGTGTTTAGCTATGCACATCATTCGGGAGCCGGAATTGAGAAAAAGATTTATTATGTTTTCAGGGTGATCTGAGTACGTAAAAAATCTCTATGGTCAGTGCATATGATTCAAACTCTTCGAACCGATTCATTTGGATGATTTTCAAATTACGAAGTATTAATCCGCTTCATTGAAGCATAATCTCTGATTTCGGCTATACCCCCGATCAAATCAGGATAGCAATGCCATTTATAATCAAAGTCTATAGAAATACATCAAACAATACAGACATAAAATAAGATGAAACATTTACTAATCGCTGTTACCGTTATGTTTGCCTCTTGTGCCGCAGTCGGCCAGGTGGCAGAGGATGAAAAAAAGCCGCTTGATCACTATGTTTTCGATAAGTGGCAGGGAATTTCCAATCACACGCTTTCGCATGAAGGGGATTATGTGTTGTATGAGCTTAATCCCCAGGAAGGAGACGGGAACCTGATCGTCCGCGACCTCAGCTCCGCTGCGGATGACTCCCTGGCTCGCGGGGAGCGTTTTGAACTGAGTTACGATTCCGAAACGCTCGTCTACTTCATTGCCACGCCTTACGAAAAAGAGCGTGAGGCAAAAATAGAAGGGAAAAATCCCAATGAGGAGTTTGTCGATACGCTGGGTATCTATTCTATGAACAGCGGCGAGCTGGAAAAAATCGCCGGGGTGGATTCCTACAAGATACCGGAAAAATCCGGAAAGTGGCTCGCGTATCATTTTGATCGTCCGGAGGATGAAGAGGAACACGACAACGAAACAGAAGAAGATACCAACCGGAGCGCACAGGATGAGGCCGACGAAAACGGTGAATCCCTGACCGACCTGGTGCTGCGTAATCTGGAGACCGGGGAAGAGACGGTTTTTCCACACGTGAAAGATTATCATTTCTCCAAACACGGGGAGCGGCTTGTATTTCAAACCGGGAAAAATGACAGCCTCGAACTTGCCGGCGTGCATGTGTATGATCTGGATGAAGGCCAACAAACGACCATCAGCTCCGAACTGGCCGATTACCGTTCCGTAACCCTGGATTCTACAGCCACCCAGGTAGCATTTCTGGCCAATCCGGATACGACTGAAGCCGAGGAAAACGACAATGACGAGCCGGTCTATTACAATCTGTATTACTGGAATGATGAACTCCAGGAAGCCGGCATTGCAGCTGATACCGCATCAGAGGCGATGAAAGAAGGGTGGATGATCAATGAATGGGCCAATCCGTCGTTTTCAGAAGATGGCAGCAGGCTGTTATTCGGAACCGCACCCGAGCCGATGCAGCGGGATACAACCGTAGAGGAGATTGATATGGCGGAGGTCGATGTCTGGCACTGGCAGGATGAGCAGCTTCAAAGCCGCCAGCTGGTGCTGAAAGATCAGGAAAAACGCCGAACCTACCGCGCCGTCTATGACATCGACGGGGATGAGTGGATCCAACTGGCCGATAAGGAGATGGAACATATCACAATCCCCGACCGGGGGAATAGTGATTATGCCTATGGGTTTCAGAACCGTCACTACCTGCACCTGCGGCAGTGGAAGGGCTCGCCGGTATTCCGGGATGTGTATGTGGTCAACATGGAGACCGGCGAACGAGAGCAGATCATGGAGCGGGAGAAAATCTCCACTACACTTTCGCCCGACGGCAACTACCTGATGTGGTACGACTACCGGGAAAAAGACTGGTTTACCCATCATTTCGAATCCGGACAGACCACCAATGTTACCGAATATATTGATGTGGCGTTCTATGATGAGAAGTACGATCGTCCGGAAGAACCGGGCCCGTATGGCATTTCCGGCTGGACCGAAGACGATGAATACGTGGTGATCAACGACCGGTTTGATCTCTGGGTAGTGGATCCCGACGGTAATTCTGAACCTCGCATGCTTACCGGAGGAGACGGCCGCGAGCATAAACGGGGATATTCACTGATCCGCCTGGATCGAAGCGCGCGGTATTTTCCGGATGATGAAGTTTACCTCCGCGCTATGGATGATGCCGACAAATCAGAAGCGTTCTATCGCACCGACTTTACCCGTTCGGATGCACCTGATGAACTCTGGAGGGGAGATTACAACACGTATCATCCCAACCAGGCCGATGACGCCGATGTAGTTATGTTTCGCCTGAGTACGTTTCAGGACTATCCGGATATCTACATCTCGGATCTGGATTTCAACAATATTGAGAAGATCTCCGATGCTAACCCGCAGCAGGAAAATTATCTGTGGGGTGATGTAGAGCTGTTCTCCTTTACCAGTCTGGATGGCAAAGAACTGGACGGGCTGTTGTATACCCCGGAGGATTACGATCCGGATGAGCAGTATCCCACGATCGTCTACTTTTATGAGCGGGTATCCGACCGCCTGCATAATCATCGTGTGCCGGCTCCTTCCGCGTCAACCATAACCCCGGCTTTTTATACCAGCAGGGGATATGTCGTGGCGATGCCGGATATAGCCTACAAAGAAGGCTATCCCGGTAAAAGCGCAGAAAATGCCGTAAATGCGATGACCACCCATCTGATTAACGAAGGGGTTATTGATCCCGACCGTGTAGCCCTACAGGGGCAGAGCTGGGGCGGCTATCAGATTGCGCATATTATCGCGCACTCCGATATGTACACGGCGGCTATGGCCGGTGCGCCGGTGGTAAATATGACCAGCGCCTACGGCGGCATAAGATGGGCAAGTGGTTTGAACCGGCAGTTTCAGTATGAGCGCACCCAGAGCCGGATCGGAAAGTCTCTTTGGGAGCGCCCGATGCACTATCTGGAAAACTCTCCGCTGTTCTATGCGGATAATGTAACCACCCCGCTTCTGATGATGCACAATGATGCGGATGGCGCGGTTCCGTGGTATCAGGGGATCGAGTTTTTTACAGCACTCAGAAGGCTCGAACAACCCGTTTGGATGCTTAATTATAATGATGAAGCGCATAACCTGCGGGAACGTGTGAACCGTAAAGACCTCTCCCGCCGCATGCAGCAGTTCTTCGATCACTACCTGATGGATGAACCTATGCCGGTATGGATGAAATACGGCGTGCCGGCCGTCGAAAAAGGCAAGCACCAGGGCTTCGATCTGGTAGATTGATGACATAGCGGTCTGCCCGCCCCGAGAGAAAATTCGATTTACTTACCTTTCAATGGGGGCGGGCTGACCGTTTGCTTAAATGCTAATTTCAAACAATTACTTCTGATGAATATCGCTCATTTCGGCTCTATAATAGCCATCTACATTGCGCCAGAGGAAGGCGCGCCGACAGTTGAGCGGTCGCAAGTCCGTGCTGTACCGGGTTTGGGGCTGGAAGGGGATCGCAATTTCATCAAACAAAAACAACACCCTCCGGAAAAACGCAAACCGGCCAAAGAGCTGACCCTCATTGAAATTGAAAACATTGAGCGGCTCCAAAACGAATACGGATTTCCGGAAGTCAAGCCGGGGGAGCTGCGCCGGAACATCATCACCCGGGATGTACCCTTAAATGACCTGGTCGGAAAGCGATTTGAAATCGGCGAAGTTGAAGTGGAAGGACTCGAACTGTGCGAACCCTGCCGCTACCTCGAAAAACTCACCGGCAAAAAAGTGATGAAACCCCTCATCCACCGAGGCGGTCTGCGGTGCCGGATTCTGACGGAAGGTATTATCCGGAAGGAAGACCGGATTTCGGTTTGAAAGGTCTCAAAATCACAAATAACAAGCACCAAATTTCAAATAAATTCCAATGCCCAATTTTCAATGACCCAAACCAGCCTCGGCAACCGTTTGGAATTTGATTAATTGACATTTGGTGCTTATTTGAAATTTGGTACTTGTTATTTGGAGCTTCCAATTAGTGTGCCACCCGTATCAGGATTTTGACCGCGGATCAACGCGGATTGAATACGGATTTTTTGCCACGGATTGACGCGGATGCACACGGATTTTATCGTGAAGTTATTAAAGAGTTTATAACTATTGAACACCGTCCGCCAGCCGAGGGCGCCTCTCGTCCGACTACCGTGCGTGTTGCACAACTCTTTCAAAAAAGCTTTTCCCAAAAAATGAAACACTATTTAGGCGTTTTTTCGCGCGGCGAAGCCGCGCTTTTTTACCCCAACAGCCCATGTCATCTCGAGATCCTAATCCCACCTTCGTTGGCACTGTTGAAAAGGTGACATAAACCTGCATAAAAACCTAAACGCCGGCCGAGTGCGTCCCCGCACCGGCCCACTATCACCACGCGTCCCGCGTCTTAAGTTTATGACCAGTGTTTATGCATGCATCGCCCGGTAACCTTCCATAGCACATTTACCCTCATCGCATCAGTTTAGGTGCCCTTCCGGCCTGGTGTTAATGCGGCCGGTACGTTTTATGTTTTTCGGGGTTCAGGTCAATCCGGGGTGCGCCGATTAAATCGAGGGCATCGGGCACAGCCGGGAGCACAGGCTCCAGACATTCCCGGATTGCTTTCGGATTTCCGGGCAGGTTAATGATCAGTGAACTCCCCCGGATACCGGCGGTTTGGCGTGAGAGAATCGCAGTTGGTACAACCTGCAGGGAAACCCGGCGCATAAGTTCTCCGAAACCGGGAAGCATTTTATCACAGACAGCCTCCGTTACTTCCGGGGTGATATCCCTCGGAGCCGGTCCGGTTCCGCCGGTGGTGCAGATCAGGCTGCATTGTTTTTGATCGGCATAATCACGCAGGTGCTGCTCCAGCGCATAGCGTTCATCCGGAAGTACGGCATAATGCCATTCCGGGGTTGGCATCAGCCACTCGGCAAGCACCTCTTTAACAGCCGGACCGGAGCGGTCTTTGTATTCGCCCTTACTTGCCCGGTCGGAAAGAGTCAGAATTCCGGTTCGCATTATACATGAATTAAGGTTTATGATTTTATATACTGAGACGATTCAGCGCCTGTGAGTTCCATAATAACAAAATTCCTATGATCCCGGATTCATTTCATGAATTTATAGCTATGAAAGATGAAAAAATCATCTCGATGTTTCGTCTACTGGCTGACCTGATTAAACAGTTAGCATCGTTGGGTGCGATTGTGATTATGGAAGTGGCTAATCTCAGAAATAAAAAATCCACTCTGACCGGCTCGAATAAACAGGATTTCAAAGTGCGGGATCTTGACTATTATGGATTTTGGGCATTAGCTCACGAATTCCGCAATGATCTGTCGATACCGGCAGGTAGTTTCTTTTTGATGATCAAAGGGGCAGGGGCGCTGTCCCCGGATTTGAAACTGAGCCGTCAGAACCCCTAAAGTACCATCCATTCGTTACGTGAAGAAATG
>SLQI01000251.1 GCA_007131535.1 Balneolales bacterium
GATCATCTCAAGCCCGTGAAGTTCAAATTAGTCAGAGAGTTTGCTGTAATTGGAGTTCATATGAAAAGCTTCGGCCTCCTGAAATTCCCGAAGCACTATTTAAGCAATCTTAATGGCAGGATTAAAAGCCACTTTTAAACACGCCAACAAATACTATAAGCAGCGAAACTAATAAAGAATGGAAATTGAAAAGAAACATATTAGTAAAAGCTATAATGGGAATAAGCAAAGTATGCAATATGCCGGGGCTGCATCGGGGTTAAAGTCGGAGCTTACTGATACAATTGCCGGGTTTGACACCCTCGAACATGAGTGGGAGGAGCTGGTTGAAAAAGCTGGAGGACATGTTTTTCAAAGTTTTTACTGGCTGAATCCCTGGTGGAAAACATACGGCACCGCACACGGCCTTCGGATTATAACTTTTCGGCATAACCGCACACTGGTTGGTATAGCCCCACTCTATCTGGATACCCTGAACTTTGCCGGGTGGCCGGCTTTAAGAACGCTGCGGTTTATTGGGTCCAATCCCCCGGAATCCAAAATGAAAGGGGCTTTTATTGACTATAGTGTCAGTGATTTTCTCGATTTTATTGTTCACCCCGAGTATGAAGATCAGGTGGCTCAGCATCTGCTGCCGGTACTCAGGGGAAAAATCCAATTTGATAAAATTCAATTACAGGAAACGATACCCAACAGTTTTACCCAGCGGAAACTGGTAAAAAAGCTTACGAGGGACCATCACCTCTGCCGCATAGAAGAGAAGCAGAAATCTCCGGTTTTATTTATCGATACCGAAGACCGGGAGCTGAAGCTTCAGGAGTATATCAACCAGAGGAAAAGCCGCCGTAAACTTAATCGGAAAATGGAGGCCGGAAAAAACTTTCAGGTTCGCTGCCTCGAATCTATGGAGGAAGTTGAGTACTATTTCCCGATCTGTGTTCAGTTATATCAAAGCCGGTGGAATGAGATGGGCTATCCCGGAACGTTTTACGAGCCGGAACACTACGGCTTTATGGAAAAAGTCATTCGGGAAAAGCTTAAGCGTGGCGCGCTATGGTTCATTGTGGCGGAAACCGATGAGGGCGAAGTCATCGCCTTTGATATCAATATGCTGCAAAATCGGGGGGTATATGTATATGTCGGCAGTTTTGATCCCTCCTCAAAGTACCGAAGGTTCAGTCCCGGTAATGCCGTACAGCTGCACGGTATCAAAATGGCCTATCGTAACGACATCCGGGAGCTTCATCTGCTTAGAGGGGAAGAGTCTTACAAATTCAATTTAACCGATGAGACCCTGATCAACTCCGATGTTTTAGTTTATGAAAAGCATGCTATGCGGTTTTCAGCGAAGAGCCGGATAAAATTAGCGGAACAGTGGCTGAATATCCGGAACAAGTTCTACCGGGAGTTAACGGTAATGGCCATACACCGAAGGGAGTATGGGTTTGCAGGGTTCCCCCGAGCTTATCTGAAGAGTTTCCGGGATCGTTTCTTTGAAAAGTTTAAGAGAGAGTCAACATAAAGCCGGGTTTAAACTATCAGGCGCTACTCAAAATCAAGAATGGATATGAATAATCTCGAAATTTACTCTACTTGTCCGCAATCGGTACATTACAGTAACGAAGAGTATGCAGATGCGGTTTCGCAAACAGCTCAATGGAGTGAAGAAGCAGGCTGCCGGGGAATGCTGGTGTATAGTGATAATCGCCTGACAGATCCCTGGATCACGTCCCACCAGGTACTTGATGCTACCGATAGCTTGGTTCCTCTGGTTGCGGTCCAGCCGGTTTATATGCATCCGTATATGATTGCCAAAAAAATTGCCACATTCTCCAAGTTATACGATCGCGCGATCGCACTGAATATGATTGCCGGGGGATTCAGAAATGATCTGAAGGCATTAAACGACCCCACCCCACATGATGAGCGCTATGAGCGACTTTACGAATACACCCATATCATACAAACCTTGCTTAAGAGTGCCCAACCCATAAGTCAGGAGGGACGCTACTACTCTGTTTCCAATCTCAAAGTCGCTCCGGAGATCCCCGAACAACACATTCCGGAGGTATTTGTGTCGGGATCTTCGGAAGCCGGCCGGGAAACGGCAAAAAAACTCTCGGCAACCGCGGTAGAATATCCGGGGCCACTGGGTGCCGAATTTCAAGAGGATGGGTTGCGTACGGCAACAGATAAAAGAGGCATTCGCATAGGCATTATTGCAAGGAGTACAAATGAAGAGGCCTGGGATGTTGCCAGAGAGCGATTCCCAAAAACCAGAGCCGGCGAGCTCATGCATACCATGGCTATGAAGAGTTCGGATTCGCAATGGCATAAGCAGCTCAGCGATCTGGACGAGTATCCGTCAGATAGTGATATTTACTGGCTCGGGCCCTTCAAAAGCTACAATACCTTTTGCCCGTATTTGGTCGGAAGTTTCGGGGAAGTGGCCGAATATTTGCAGGGCTATCTGCAAAGGGGATACAACCGGATCATCCTGGATATTCCACCTGACCGGGACGATATCAACTATACGATGGATACATTCAGGTTAGCAGCAGACCGGGAGGTACTATGAGTGTTTCAAAATTACATCAATATGTGAGTCATCAGGCTGAACGAAGGCCGGAAGCCACGGCCGTTGTGATGAGGGACGAGCGCCTCACCTATCAACAACTTGAGGTTATGAGCGACCAGCTCGCAACCCTGCTTTTTAAATCAGGCTGCAAACCCGGGGATCGGGTCGCGCTGATGCTTCCCAAAGAGCCGCAAACCATAATCTGCATGTTGGCGGTATTGAAATGCGGAGCAGCCTACGTTCCCATGGATATCCAAAACCCGGCTGAACGGGTGAGCAAAATGGTAACACGTGCGGCACCATCCGTAATTCTGGCTAATAAGGAAAGCCGTGACCTGATGATAAAAATGCGGCCGTATCTTGAAAACGATAACCTGCCGGTTGTAGGGTGGATGGAGCGTGAAGAGCCCGGGCTGACGGACTACACAACGGCTTTTACAAAACCGGATATGCAGACCATCAACAAACCGGAATTCCCGTTGGTTAGCGACGGCGATCAGATGGCTCATATCTTGTTTACATCGGGATCAACCGGAACTCCGAAAGGGGTAATGGTTACGCATGACAATGTGATCCATTTTGTGGATTGGGGGGTACGCTATTTTGATATCACTCCGGCAGACCGGGTTTCCGGACATGCCCCGCTGCATTTTGATTTATCAACCTTTGATATCTACGGAGCTTTTGCCGCCGGGGCAGAATTGAACATGGTACCCCCGGATATCGGGATCATCCCCAGCCAGGTTGCCCGGTTTATGGAGCAGTCCCGGCTGACGCAGTGGTTCTCGGTTCCTTCACTGCTCAGTTATATGGCCCGCTTTGATGCCATCACCCCGGATTCACTGCCACACCTGAAACGTCTGATATGGTGTGGTGAGGTTTTTCCGGTTTCGGCTCTGCGGTACTGGATGTACCGGCTGCCGCATGTGGAGTTCACCAATCTGTACGGACCTACGGAAACCACGATTGCAAGCAGCTACTATACCTTGCCCGCCATACCCGAAAGCGATGATGAAGAAGTACCGATAGGAAATCCTTGTGATGGCGAAGAACTACTGATTTTGGATCATGAAATGAACCCGGTACCGGACGGCGAAATCGGTGACCTGTATATACAGGGAGCCGGGCTGACCCAAGGATATTGGCAGGATGATGAAAAAACGGCGGAAGTTTTCAGGACGATTTCCGCTGATCCGGACTTCGACAATCACGAAAAAACGTGGGTTTATAAAACCGGAGACCTGGCCCGCCGGGATGAAAACGGGCTGGTATTTTACCACGGCAGAGAAGATAACCAGGTCAAAACGCGCGGGTATCGTGTAGAGCTCGGAGAGGTTGAAAACGGGATGTTCCGGCTTCCCGGCGTTAAAGAATGTGCCGTAGTGCCCTATCAGGCCAGGGGTATGGATGCAAAAGCGATAGGCTGTGCATTTGTAATGGAGGAAGATCAACAGGCTCCGGACCTGGTAAAACTACGTAAAGAACTTTCTGAATTTGTTCCGTCGTATGCCATTCCAACAAAATGGTTAGAGCTGGAAAAACTGCCTCGAAACGGTAATGGCAAAATTGATCGTAAATCACTGACCCAAAAGATCGAAAACTATGCACCTGTTTCCCATTCTTGATAAGCATCAACCCACCGTCGCGGAATGGCTGGGTGCCCGGGAGAATTATCAATGGCTGCATTTTGGTCATGGTATCCAACAAGTGACGCCTGTTGCCCTGAGGGTTATGCTGACGCGGAATATCCATGAGCTTCGATTGTTCGGTGATTCGGAAGATTCACCAGCCGGAATTGTGGCGTTGAGTGATATCAACCCGAACTTCAAGTCTGCTACTCTGTGGTATGTATTGGGAGATAAATCCCATGGAGGTAAAGGTATGACGACTCAAGCCGCACGGTTGATGCTGGCTGAGGGCTTTGGAAATTTAGATCTCACTTCGATTTATGCCTGGGCAGTAGAGGATAATAAGCCCTCAATAAAAGTTTTAACGAATTGCGGTTTTAAGTTTATCGGCCGAAGGCGCAGAGGCCATTGTATTGACGATAAGTTTTATGATGTCCTTCTGTTTGACATCCTTTCCACTGAAATGGTAACCAAGCAAAACCCACATGAGCATGTCACTGATCAATGATTTACATCGGTTATTCAGAGATCACTTGCAGGTAGAAGTTCCGGATAATGATATGAACCTGATGGAAAACGGTATTATCGATTCACTGGCATTAGTGAATCTTATTCTTGCTATCGAAGAAGAATTTCAGGTTTCCGTTTCCCTTGAAGAAACCGACTTACAGCATTTTGAGACCATCAATAAACTTAATGCATTGATACTCGAATTACGTGGTGATACGATCAATGCAACCAGGAGCGAAACCGGCTATGGCAGCGCTGCAGATTAAACGCCAGAAGGCTATAGAAGCGCAACCACCTACGCTGTTGATTAAACAAAAGGGGAAAATCAGAAAAATGAAGGCTGATGATGTGGAAGTCATCAGCGATATGTCGATGGAAATGTTCCCCCGAAGTAAGGAGATGACGCGGGAGCAGCAAATGAAGATGATTCGCCGCCTCTACCTCGAAAACCCTTTGAATTGCGACGGGAATGTTTCTTTAGTGTATGAAAGCCCCGGTGGCGAAGTGGGGGGATTTCTTGGCGTTATCAAAAAAAAATGGATATGGAGGGGACGCCCGATAAAAGTTTCACACAGTAACCATTTGATGATTCGGGATACCGAGCGTTCCACACTCGCTTCTGTTGCTTTAGTAAAAACGATGATGCAGGATGACCATGATTTTTGCTTCGCCGACAGTTCCTCGGATACTTCCCGGTTTATCTGGGAGCGGTGCGGCGGAGTTACTGCCTGGGGCTATTCCATGTATTACCGACACCTTCTGCAGCCACTATCTTTTATTTGCAATCGACTTCCCCGGAACTATGGCCGTCTCTTAAACCCGGTCAGCAAAGCCGGTGATTTCCTCATCAACCATATACCCGGCTCCCCTCTGAAGTTTGATAAGCCTTCATGCAAAATAGAAGAGCTCAGCGTAACGGAGTTGCTTCAACTGATGGAAGAAGTGCATCGAAATTTGGCAGTGAGGCCGGTGTATTCAACCGAAACCCTGGTTTGGTTGATAGAATCATTGAAGATCGAAAAGCGATACGGACCGTTCAAAGCTATTAAAGTCATAAATGATCGGGGTTTTACGGCAGGCTGGGTATTGTATCATCAGAAGGAAAACGGAGCCTGTGAGGTTTTGCAGCTGGAAGCCCGAAGAGGTATGAAGGAGTTGGTTTTTAAAGCATTGTGCTACCATGCCTTTCAGGGAGGAGGGGTAGAACTTGACGGGCGTCTTGATCCCCGTTTGTTAAAAAAATTCGGAGACCGAACCACCATTTTTGTACCCGGCAAATTCTGGACATTGGTTTATTCTAAAAATCCGGACTTAATGGCCGACCTTCAAGCCGGTAATGCAGTCTTAACTCGTCTGGAAGGTGATCTCTGGTTGATTTAGACCCGGGAGATAAATTCGGTACCTGTAAACTGTGAGATGTATAACAAGAAGCATGAATTCTTTTTCAAAACAACTGACCTTACTGAAAACCCCGATTTGGTTAGCCGCAGTGTGGTGCATCGGATTGGTTTCGTGTTCGGCATCATTTAAACAGGATAGTGACCCGGAAGTAGTATGGAGCAGGCCGGGCTACCTGCCTGATAGTGAAAAACGGGCGGTTGTTCGTAACGTTAACACAGAATATTTCAGGATTTTAAGTGCCGATAGCGACTCAGTTGTGTATGAAAGTTCAATTGAGAGTTCCCCGGAATATGATAATTTGTCCGGCGATCGCATAATCACTCTCGATTTCAGTGTGCTGACCGAAACCGGTCAATATAAAATTCATCTTCCGGAGCTCAATGTATACAGCGAACCGTTTCGCATAGATTACAATATTTTTGATGATGAGTTGAAGAGCCTGCTCAGAAGCTTTTATTTGCAGCGATGCGGAACAAACATCGAAGATGTGACCTGGGCCAGACCGGCTTGCCATCTCGACGATGCACCATTTTTTGACGATAGAGGGGACACGGCAGAAACTACCGGTGGCTGGCACGATGCGGGAGATCACAATAAGTTTGTTGTTACTACGACGGTCAGTGCCGGGCTGTTGATGCAATTATTCGAACTGGATCCCGACCATTTCAGGGCCATAGAACTTAATATCCCGGAAAGCGGAAATAATCGTCCGGATATTTTAGACGAAGTAAAGTGGGCGCTTGACTGGTTGATGTCAATGCAGCGAGAGGACGGGGCGGTACACTTCAAAGTGTCAAAAAAACAGTGGACGGGGGAATACAAACCGCACACCGAGCCCGATACACGCTATATTTTTGAAGTCAGCTCGACCGCCACCGCCGGAACAGCCGCTGTGCTGGCACAAGCCGCCCGGTTATTCCGCGATTATGATCAAACCTATGCTTCCCGGTTGTTACAACATTCCCGGCTTGCCTGGCAATGGCTGGAACAACATCCGGATATTGTTCCGGAAGGGGGATTTACCAATCCTGAAGGAGTTCGAGGCGGAGAATATCCCGATGAACAGGATCTGGATGAGCGGCTGTGGGCTGCTGCAGAATTATATAAAACTACCGGCGGCTCGGATTATCTCAATTTTTTCAAGAACCATTATACCCGTATAGCTGATGGAGGATTTGGGTATCCGGTTCTCAGCTGGCAAAGCACCGGCAGTCTTGCATTTGCGACGATATTGAATTCCGGTGATCAGCTGCCGGAAGAGGTGCGGCAAAGAATTTATCAACGAAGCAAAAGGTATGGAGACCAAGTCTTAAACCGGGTGGATGCCAATCCATACCGCTATGTATTGTCCGAAAATAGTTTTTACTGGGGATCAAATAGTGTAGCCATGGGCTACGCATTCGATTTGATCCAGGTGTGGCGAATTACGGGAGAGCCTCAATATCTGGATGCTGCTGAGCAGCAGCTGTATTACCTGTTGGGCCGCAATCCGTTCGGAATAGCTTATGTTACCTCAAACAGGGAAGGCTGGGTTAATCACCCGTATCATCAGTGGGTGATTGAAGCGGATAATGATAAAACACTGGAGGGAATGCTGGTTGGCGGACCTAACAGAAACTCGGAAATGAGACGCTCTCCTTCACATCAATATCCCGCCCGATGGTATCGGGATGATCATCGTGAATATACCGTTAATGAAGTTGCCATAAACTATACCGCTTCCCTGGGCTACGTACTTGGGTTTTTCACCCTGACCGAAGATCAAAGGCAACGGACTAAGTTTGAATGATGATCTATTTCACCGGATTAATAGCAATAATTCTCAGCGGCTATACATTCTATTTGCTGGGGCTTACGCTTGCTGCTGCTACGGTAAGGGAAAAAAGTGTAACCACCAGATCACCCCAAACCCGGATAGCCGTTCTCATACCGGCACACAATGAAGAACGGGTGATTGCCCGCACGCTGCAGAGCCTGAAAAAGTGCAATTACCCCGATCATTTATATGACTGTTGGGTTGTTGCCGATAACTGTACCGATCGTACGGCAGAAGTGGCCATTGCTGAAGGTGCAAATGTGGTAAGGCGGAATAATGATCAACAAAAAGGCAAGGGGCATACCCTCGAGTTTGGATTTTCCAAACTTCTGAATCAACCGAAAAAATACGAAGGGTTTCTTGTGCTGGATGCCGATACGGTAACAGATCCGAACACCCTTCTTGTCGCGGATGAATATTTAAGGAGCGGTAACCGGGTGGTTCAGTTGAGTGATATGGTGGAACCGGCGGAAGGCTCGTGGAGCAATGAGTCCGTTCGCATTGGTTTCATCCTTTATAACTATGTGCGGCCGCTTGGGCGAAAGAAACTTGGGTTGTCTGCCGGTTTGCGCGGTAATGGGATGATATTTAGCAGGGAGGTAATCCATAAACATAAATGGAATACGTATTCGCTAGCCGAAGATCTTGAGTTCGGCCTTGAGCTATTGCTGAAAGGTGAGATGGTGGCATTCGCCCCGGAAGCCACAGTTTGGGCAAGGATGACTCACAACCCGGCTTATGCCGAATCCCAACGCCGCAGGTGGGAGGTAGGCCGGTACCCCGTAGTTGCGAAATATGCCCCGAAACTGCTCAGGGCGGGGCTTACCCGAAGGGAGTGGAAATTTATCGACGCATTCATAGATTTAACGATGCCACCGCTGGTAAACCTGATGTTATTGTTAGCCGTGGTTTTCTGTGTTTCTTTCCTGCTTGGTTTTTTTTCGGACTCTTTATCAGGCTGGGTGCCGTTGATCATTTCCGGAGCCGGAGTTTTGGCAGGTATTGCTCATCTGATGGTGGGGTTATCCGTATACCCGAAATCCCGGGTTTCTTTGGGGTATCTGTTAATCGGTTTGCCAAAATATATTGTCTGGAAATCGATGCTGTATCTGAAAATATTGGTTTCGGGCAGCGAGAAAAAGTGGGTAAGAACCACTCGCGAATAGAGAGACTGCTGAATTAAAGTTATCAACGTTGATATAGTCCTCAACGCTGTGATGGTGCTTAGAGGTTACTCCATTAGGTTATTATCAATAACATAGTGGGTGATACCGATGTTAGACTTCACTCCGAGTTTTTTTATGATGCGAGACCGGTAGGTGTGTACGGTATGAATACTGATAAATAACTGCTCAGCGATTTCGCTGGTTTTCTTTCCCTGTGCAATCATCATCATGATCTGCTCTTCACGGTCGGATAGGTATTCGTGCGGGGGCTTTTCTTTGTAGGTGTGAAAGTCTTCAACTAAAACTTCTGCTACTTGCGGGGAGATATATTTTCGTTTTTGCACTACCACTTTTTGTATCGCATTAACCAGTTCATCCGGCAGAGCTCCTTTATTTAGATATCCATGAGCTCCGGCTTTCAGCGCTCTTACTGCGAAACGCTCTTCCGGGTACATGCTCAATATCAAGACCGGGATATTCGGATGTGTAGCTTTAATCTCTTTTAGTCCTTCCATTCCACCTTTGCCGGGCATTGATAAATCCAGTAAAATCACATCCGGCTTAACACTGTCTATTTTTGAGCATAATTCAGTAACACTGGCAGCCTCACCGGCTATGTTGATCCCATTGGACGTGCTATTTAAAATTTTTTTAATCCCCTCTCTGAAAAGCGGATGATCATCGGCGAGTAAAACTTTTATCATAATCCCTCCATCATTATTTAAAAATAAATGAAATTACTTTTACTTACTTTTTTTCTTTTCACAGGGAATCCTCACGGTAATAGTGGTTCCCTTGCCGGGCTCAGAAGAAATATTCAGTTTTCCTTTCATTTCTCTGGCGCGTTCATTCATGCCGAGTAATCCTGAGGATTTCACTCCATGTACTTTATCTTTTGGTATTCCCACTCCATCATCTGAGACAGTCAAGGTTATATAGTGATCATCAGATTGAGTGAATATAGTAACGTTATTAGCCTGGGAATGACGATATATATTTGTCATAATTTCCTGAAAAATTCTGAAAATACCGGTTTTAAGCGGCTCCGGCGGATCATAGGTCAATCCCTGTTTCAAATTAATTTTTACCTGGGTGCCGCTGAACTTATCAGCTTGCCATGAAATTGCTTCATCCAATCCCAGGTTATCCAGTATCGGGGGGCGTAAATCGTAAACTATTCGTTGAATAGTCTCGATGATGGACTGAACCGAATGGTGCAGATTCTCAAAAACCTTGTCAAAATCTTTCCGTTGTGTGTAATCAAGATAGCCTTGAAGCTTCTGATCCAGAAGTTGGATATCCATATTCAAAAGAGACAGGGACTGCCCGAGATCGTCATGCAGCTCCCGGGCAATAGAATGTCGTTCGTTTTCACGGATCTGTCTGCTGCGCGAAGCCAGTACCTTATTTTGTTGTATAGACCGGTAAAACTTCTTCTCAACTTTCTTTCGTTCGGAAATATCCCGGCAGTTAAATATCATCCCGGCAATCAGGGGGTCTTCAAATAAGTTCTTACCTACCCCTTCGAAATATCTCCATCCTCCTCCTTCAAGTTTCAATCGAAACTCAATGGACTTGGGAACCCTCTTGTTATGTAGCAGCCTTATGTAAAATCGAGTAATCTTTTCACGGTCCTTCGGATGGATAAAATCAAAGATATTCTGATTAATGACCTGTCCGGGCTGAAAGCCGGTAGCCCGCTCTATAGCAGGGTTTGTATATTTAATTGTGCCATCACGGTCAATTACCGTAGTTATATCGAGCGAATGTTCCAGTAGCGTAGAATAGTAATGTGACGAGGTATCACTTTGTATATCATGAGTTTGATGAATAGAAGGTTTTAGATCATTGAGCTTTTGGGTAGCAATTAACTCAATTGATGAAATAGCCGATTTAGATAAAATATGTTGATCATCTTCGGCCTCCCTGCTTTTCTCCTGAAGGTAAGTCAAGGCTTCATCATGCAAACAGGTCACTTGATTGCGTAACTGCTCAGTAGAGTCGCATTCTTCCATGATGTAGTTCAATTGATGCAGGTATTTCACCGGTACATCCGATACGGAATCTCCCTCGAAACGATTGCTTTTGGCATCGTTGACTGATGAATTTACTTTAGATTCAATCATAACAGTACTGGTTAGCTGTTCAGGCTATTTGCGATGCAGATGGTCACTACACACTGTAACTTTTTAAGCTCATGCTAAATAAAGTTTTAGCTATTGTTTCGCTCATTAAATGTATCGCTCAAATTAGTTGTAAGGTAAACACATATTAATAAGCTATGTGGGACTATAACAACTACTGTGCCAAATCGTCAAAAATATATTACAACTTTGTAATAAGGGACAACTACAAGTTTTTTATTAAGTGACTTGCTTTCAGTTTTTTAATGTGTCAAATATGGTGAAGTGTTACAATATGTCATTAGAGAATTAAAATCTCCGGCTTCCAATTGTAAAAACGAATTCTCGGGAGAGGGGAAGCCTCATCCATATTCATTGTATACAGGTTGTACTTAACGCTGTTTATTGATTAGCCCATATTATTATGAGGAGTTTTATTTAAAAAATTACAGGTTTTTTTCTCCGTTGATTTAACTTAGTCTGCCTTAAAGAGTTATTTTTTATTGCTCGTTACACGACCTAACCAATAATATGCAAAATGCAGCAATTCTTTTCAAGTAATTAATATGCTTATTAAAAACAAGTAGTAATAATACATTTAACCAACAGCGAATTTATGAAGTCTGAAAAATGGATTGGGGCGCACGTCAGTGCGGCCGGAGGAGTTTTCAATGCGCCGGTAAACGAATATGAGATTGGTGGCACAGCTCTCGGATTATTTACTAAAAACCAAAGACAGTGGAAGGCAAAACCTCTCAGTGAAGATGTTATTCAGCAATTTAAAAAAGAGTGCGAAAAACGAGGGTATCACCAGGGAAATATACTTCCACATGCCAGCTATTTGATTAATCCTGGAGCCCCGGATAAGGAGAAACTGGAAAAATCCAGAGCGGCCCTGTTAGACGAAATGCAGCGATGCGAACAACTCGGGATCGGGTTGTTGAATTTTCACCCCGGGAGTCACCTGAATCAACATACTCCTGAAGAGTGCCTGCAGGTAATAGCGGATTCCATAAATTATGTGCTTTTTGAAACCAAAAATGTTATGGCCGTTTTAGAAAATACTGCCGGGCAGGGAACCAATATGGGGTGGCACCTGGACCATCTGGCATCCATCATGGATCAGGTAGACGATAAGAGCAGAGTTGCGGTGTGTATTGACACCTGCCATGCTCATGCCGCAGGCTATGATTTAACTACCGAAGCAGCATATGAACAGACCATGCAAGAGATAATGGATACGGTCGGCCTGGATAAATTGGCAGGAATCCATCTCAATGATGCCAAAGCTGATCTGGGAAGCCGAAAAGACCGGCATGCTTCTATAGGCGAAGGCACGATGGGAGTTTTGCCGTTTCAGCTTATGATGAATGACTCCCGGCTGGATGAAATCCCGATGATCCTCGAAACTCCGCAACCTGAAAAGTGGGAGCAGGAAATCGCCTGGCTGAAAGCACAAATCAACACGTGAAGTTTATTTGGCGCGGAGTTGCACGGTGTTCCATAGTTAATGTATACGTTTTTTCACGGTCAGAATTCGGAACCGGGTGGATTTTTTGCTGCCAGATGCTTAGCCCGGCACCATTCATCATTAGTTTCGATTTTACTTTGGGTAACGATTCCTGCAGCCTAAGTTAGGTCATCCTCAGAAAGTCACAGATAACAAAATATCAACAACTTAGCTAATGGAACGGCTATTCAAGAATGCAAGAAAAATGCCGCATCTTGCGATTACCCTTGCATTTGTGTGACTCCGTATGTTTTTGCTCATCTACAAACAGCAGGATACCCAAAACCCTAACGTATTAAAGCTAAGGGATGAATTCAATCGTCGATCAATGGGTAAGTCCGGAGCTTAGCGGAGGACGACCGAACATAAGCC
>SLQI01000025.1 GCA_007131535.1 Balneolales bacterium
CCGAGCTGGTCTACCTAAGCAGCTGCGAAAGCGGGTTGGGCAAATTATTCGGATCAGAAGGGATGATATCGTTAAACCGCACGTTCATGTCCGCCGGTGCCCAAAATGTCATTTATACCCTATGGCCGGTCGCAGACCGAAGCACTCAGAACCTCAGTATTCGAATGTTTGAATATCTGCTTGATGGTCAGGCTCCGTCGGAAGCGCTGCGTAATGCCCAGCTGAATTTGCTGGAACAATCCGATACCAGTCTTCCCGTGTACTGGAGCGGGTTTCAGGTGGCAGGAATGTGATTCGCAAACAATCAGTGGCTAATATCCCTTCTCTACCAAACTGTTAGCAACTTTCCCTGTTTTGCAATTGGCAAGTTGAATTTTTTTATTGAATTAGACCGTATCAGTAACCCGGGATTTGTTCCGGATTCAATGCCGGTGGAATTAAAAATTCCCTATTTCACAAAACATTGCAATCTGTCGATCTGTTACAAAACCTCCAATTATCAATCGCCTAAAACAATCCATCATGCCGGACCATCAACATAATAAAACATCGCTAATGCCACCCGAACTGGAGTCCGTTGAGTTTCCCGTCAAATCTAAAGAACGTGATTTCCTGGTGAAAAAGCATTACGATAAACTGGCCCGCCACCTTATGAATAAGGTAGTCAGGGATATCATCGTGATTGCTGCTGTGGTTATTCTTGTTGGATTTTCACTGTTGTTGAACTTCCCGGAAGGATTTACCGGCTGGGCGTTCTTGATCGTATATATACTTGCGTTGGTCGCATTCGGCAGTTTTGTACTCGAAAAACTGAGAGTCCGAAAAGCCGCCACCGCCTTGCTGGAGCGGATAGAAGGAAACAATTATGACGCAGATACTACATTCTAGATCCGGGCATAAGGAGTGGTTTGCTGTACTGGGCTTCGTTTTTTTACTTCTTTTTTCGGGATGCAATTCGGAAAACGACCTACCGGATGCCCCTGCTTTTTCAGGTGTAGCTACCGGAGCGGATACATTAGTAGAATACCCTGCCGACGAAACATTCAATACCTTCGGTGCCGAAGAAGTACTGAGAATCTCTGATCGTGACACCCCCGATATTCTTGGTGAACCGGACCGTATCGGGGTTTCGGCTAATGGTGACATACTGATTTTCGATTCATCCATTGCAAGTATCCATCATTTCAACCAATTCGGGGAATTTTTGAACAGAATTGGCCGATCAGGTGACGGACCCGGTGAATTTTCCAAAGAGGGGCGGTTGCATGTGCTTGATAATGAGCTTTTTATTTTTGACCGCCTTAATGCCAAAATTGAGCATTTCAATCTGGACGAAAAACCTCCGGACCATATTCAAACCATACCACTGAAGCTAATTGGTGAAGACTCGAACTCCCCTTTCAATATGATCGGAGTTGATAACAACTATTACTGGTTGATTTACCGTAGGATTTACGAAGACCCGGGGAGCAAGCCCGAAACAGAGCATTTTATAACCCGAATGTCGAGAAAAGACCATGCAATTTCAGATTCCGGGCTGATCACATTGCCTCCGGCCCCTGTCATGTATGAAAATATTGACGGTCGCTTTTTTGCCTACCCCACTCCGTACAGACCAAACCCCATTTCAGCTGTAATAGATGAGGGAGAGTTAATTATCGGTCGAAGCGATGAATTTGAGTTTTTACGATTTAATCCTGATAGGGAAACCCGCATCGCTACCAGGATTGAGATAGATCCGATTCCTCTTACCCGGGATGATAAACAAAATATTGCCGGTTATGCAGATCGCATCATGGGTCTGGTTGATGACCACATGCCCGATCACCGTCCCCCGGTGATTGAACAAATCATTCCGACCGAAAAAAATGCCTTCTGGGCCGGGTATGAACAACCGGATTCTGAATATGCCCGGTGGCTTCATATCACAGATTCAGGAGAAATTGACCGGGAGGTTCTTCTTCCGCTGTCATTCACCCCGCATATTTATGAGGGAGGCCAATTCTACGGACGCTCGGAAGGCGAGGATGGCTTCGATGTGATTTCGGTGTTTAAGCTAACACCGTCAATATAACCTGAAGTTACCTGCCGGCCCCCTGCTGCAATACAACAACATCCCTCACGGAATCAACCAAAGCAAGCCCGCCAGTGTGCTGAAATACACCAGATAAAACAGGAAGGTCCCCCCTTTGGATATCATCCACTGTCCCGAAAAATCACCGAAAGGGATATGGTTTCTGATTGAATAAAATAAATCCATCAACAGATAAACTACGCTTAATATTAAGCAAAAAATAACAAACAGCTCCGCAAGGTGAGCCAGTAACTCACTGCCCGAAATCAGGGCCGCCGCCGTAATTCCTGCCACCCCGAATAGTTCCGTGGCATGTCCACCGGCAACAAAAGTATAATCCTTCCACTCTTCATCACTGAATTCGGATAAGCGATCAATGTAGCTTTCATATTCCGTCGGTGATATCCATGAGCCATCTGTCCCTATCAGCGCGACATGAGGAGGCAGAGTAAACAGCCGTATTTTCATTTCACCCCCCGGAATACCGATGACCCTGCCTGCCAGGTAGTGACCGGATTCATGGATGATAAACAGGCAAAAGATTACGGCAATATTTAAAAGTAGATCAAGCATCGGATAGGTATGATGAAAGACGGACGAATCGGTTTCGCTGTTGAAATACTTAACAAGGCTTAAATACCCCCGGATAATACCAATTTGAAATGATTTCTAAAACGTTGCACAGGATTGCATTAACGGAGCATACCCGCCTGCAGAACACGGGTTATCTCAGTTTGATCCTGAGTTTTAGATTGATTGATTTGTTCACTGCGCAAGTTCTCCTAATTTGTTGGTTTTAGTAACCTGATACGTATCCTCATAGCCTACCCATTTCCATTGAGTTTAATCAACAGGCACACGACATCTCCACCCAACAGCTTGCGGGGCTTTAGCAAAAGCGGGGCTAAAGCCCCGCTTGTTATCCGGGGTGGAGCGCTAAACCGTTGACTGAAGTCAACGGAAATTGATGGGGACGAAGCTTCACAGAATAAGAAGTACAACCAACAGTGAGGAGCTGTCCCGGTAGCGTATTACCCCCCATGTTCTCTTAATTTATTGGTTTTAATTACCTGATATGTACCCACATAGCCCATCCATATCCGTTGACTGAAGTGCGTGTTGCACAACTAATTTCACTCTGCATTCAAAGCCGGATTCCCCGCCGCGCGACGAAGTCGCGCTGTTTTCCCCAAACGGCCCATGTCATCTCGAGATCCTAATACCACCTTCGGTGGCACTGTTGGGAAGGTGACAGAAATCTACCAAAAATCTAAACGCCGGCCGAGTGCGTCCCCGCCCCGGCCCACTATCACCACGCGTCCTCGCGTCGTAGATGGCCGGCGCTTTCCCGTGCATCCCTCGGCGGCCATTTATAGCAGGTTCATC
>SLQI01000118.1 GCA_007131535.1 Balneolales bacterium
TAAAGCGTGCACATTATTAAGCGACAGCTCCTCTTTTTCAATCAGATAAAATAAAATGGAAGGATCTATATCGCCGCTTCGGGTACCCATGATCAATCCCGACAGCGGGGTAAACCCCATACTGGTATCCACCGAGTTTCCATCCTTGATGGCGCAAACCGATGCTCCGTTCCCGAGATGACAGCTAATCACCCGGGTGCCTTTTCGGCGCTCATTGATCATTTTAAAATACCTCCGACTGACGTAATAGTGGCTCGTTCCGTGAAACCCGTATTTCCGGATTTTGTAGCGCCGATACAACCGGTTCGGAATTCCATAAAGATAGGCCTGATCCGGCAAAGTTTGATGAAACGCCGTATCAAATACGGCAACATGAGGAACGTTGGGCAGCTGCTTTCTGGCAGCCTGGATTCCCTTCAGGTTGGGCGGATTATGCAGCGGCGCCAGATCCACGGCCTGTTCAATTGCCTCTACGACGTCGTCATCAATCAACACGGAATCCTTGAACGTTTCTCCTCCATGTACCACCCGATGACCGACGGCCTGGATGTCGTCTTTACTCCGGACGATCCCGTTCCCGGTATCCATCAGATAATCCATAACCAGTTTTAGCGCATTCTCGTGGTTTTCGACCACCGCCGTATCTTTGATTTCTTTCGACTGACTTGGCTTGTGCTTAACTATTGCCGTAACCGCGCCAATACGTTCAATCGAGCCCGAGCATGCGGTTTCCTCTTTTTCGGCATCAAACAGTTCATACTTGACGGATGAACTTCCGCAATTGATTACTAATACTTTCATGACTTAAGTAGACTTTTATCAAAAATTATAAATACTCCCCAGACCCAGTATCGGCCTGAGTTCGAATTGTGACTCATTTATATTGGAATCGTAAATCCAAAACGGTAAGTCAAACCGGAGTTGAAATCCCCGCTTTCGTCCGAGATAATCGGGAATATTTAATGACAGTTCAAAGCCCGCGCCGGCATTCATTAACCAGAAGGTCGAATCGAACGCATCGGATAACGGGTTCTCTTCGGAGGTAAAAATCACCCCGGTATCATTAAATAGGTATGATGAAAACTTTATAAACTCCCCGACCACCGGAAATGACCGCAGCCATTTATTGAGCGGATTGGGAAAATCCAGCTCACTGTTTAACGCCACAATCGATTCGGTTACCGGCGCTAAGGGTAATTCCTGGGATTCCGCAATATTGCCCTGTATCAGAGCGCTCCGATGTTCGGCTTCTCTTTGCATAAACCCCCGCAAGTTGGCTCCGCCGGTTTTATGCAGAAACCCACCTTCAGACCAGGACGGAGGCAATGTGCCTCTTGCCCGGGTAAAACGGGAGTCCTGCAAATCTATCACCGACGCCCCGGCAAAGCTGAGATGGTAAGGCGAGGGGGCATCCGCGGAGACCCATCCTGCATAGGCGCGGGCATTGAGTCCGATGGATTGGGTAAACCCGAATCGATGTTGCCCCGTTCCTTCAATTCTCGCAAACCCATCCGTATCAAGTGTGCCGGGTGATATCCGGGCATCAACAGAAATAGATGAATTACGGTGAAAATCTCTCCAATCGGTTAATCTTGCCGAAAGCCGAATCATATCCGTCCACCCCTCACTCCAGAGATGATCGTAGAGTTGATAATGATCATCATAGAGTTCGTGCGCATAGAACCGGGCGTTAACAGTCCACACTTTTCGTGCATCATCAGCAGGTCTGCTCCAGCTTATTCCTGCACCATGCTGCTGAAAACCATCCCGGCGATAGGTGCGGATATTTCCCGACAGGACTTCAAATTCTGCAAGCTCCAATATGTTAAATTGATAGTTCAGCCGATAATGCAGTGTTATATCGGGGTACCGGGTTCCAAGAAGAACACCGAAATCTACATGATGCGGACCTTCCTGAATCCGCCCGGGTTCGCGCATCCCTCCCATCACACCGACTTGCAGCCGGTCAACACTGTTATACCAGATGTCCGGGGAAAGTCCGAATTCAAAGTTTTCGGTTTCGATTAACTGCGCCCGGGTGATGACCGGAAAAATTAAGAGCAGCCCGATTAAAATAATACTGTGGCGTAATAACATTAAGTTGCTTCGATCAACCATTCATCAATTATACCGTTTCGGCTGATTAAATCATCAATGCAATAGATTAGTTCAATCTGCCGGGGCCATGATAGATAATTTTTAACTTCTTTTTTTGGAATCCATTGGTAGTTTTGGTGTTCGTAATTTAATATTATTTGATGATCTTTGGGTAATTCAGCTGCAAAAGCAGCAATGTGATGAATCGTATCGGTTTGATGCTCGTAAAAGGTATTGATCAACGGTACTGTCCAGTAAGTTACCGGGTTGCAACCGGTTTCTTCACGGAGTTCTCTGAGGCCGGCCTGCCAGCGGGTTTCACCTACTTTAACCTTACCACCAACCATCCGCCACTGTTCTGCATATTCAACACGAGATGAACGCTTAAGTAACAGGTAGTAAACCTCATCCTGAAATCGGGTATAAGGATAGACATCAACTAATTTCTTACTCATTATGTCACGTAATTTAGCACTTTTATTTCCGGGGGTATTAACGGTCTT
This sequence comes from Balneolales bacterium, assembly GCA_007131535.1. Classification (GTDB taxonomy): domain Bacteria; phylum Bacteroidota; class Rhodothermia; order Balneolales; family Natronogracilivirgulaceae; genus SLJN01. Next base: position 2,601 of record SLQI01000118.1, read on the forward strand.
GTTTCTGGCCGGGTTCACCCTTCCACAGAATGCTCCGGATAGTATAAATCATCAAGAGCCGGAATCAGCCAATGAAGATACACTCTATGTAAAAGAATTCCTGCTGTGTAAAGATGTAGTAGAACGCGAACCCATCGACGTTGTTCAATCATTCACCATGGATGATGAACGGGCCTGGGGATTTGCCGTCATCCACAGTACTTACCGCATGCATACGGTAACCTTTCGCTGGTACTATGAAGACGAGCGTTATTTCACGTTCGACAGCAACGTGGGCCGGTCACCGAATTGGCGTACATATTCTTCGGTCGGCCTGCAGCCTGGGGCATGGCGCGTAGAATTGTACGATGAAAATGAAGAGCAGCTTAAAGAAGTTCGATTTCATGTGTCGGAATAAAGATACCGGTTTGATTGCCGCAATTTTTAACTATTCTGCCCCAGCTCACTGTAAATGCTGATCAGCCTTTCCCCTACAGACTCGGGATGAAAGCGCTGCAAATCCAGCAAAGCCTGATCGGTTAGCCGCTTTCTTTGGTCACTGTCATTCAATAAACCGCGACAAATATCCGCAATTTCAGCCGCATTTCTTCTTGCTGCGATGATCCCATTGCGGCCGTCCTCAATAATTTCCAGCGGTCCTCCGCCCTGCTCCGGGCGTACTGCTACCACCGGCACCTGCATTGCCATAGCCTCCAGAATTGCCAAACCGAAGGGCTCCTGGCGGGATGGCATGAAAAACAAATCCATCGCTTTGAGTATTCCGGGGATATCTTTCCGATAGCCGGTGAAAACAACCCGGTCCTGTATACCGAGTTTTTTCGACATTTCCTTCAAACGTTCTTCAAACCGGTA
>SLQI01000515.1 GCA_007131535.1 Balneolales bacterium
ACACGCACTTCAGCCGACGGTTGTACGGCTCCCACAAAGTTATGAGACTTTAGCCCCGAAATGGTAGTTTGACATATATTGAAAATCCTTCTATGCAGGGATACCTCGGTTTGAAAAGAGAGATGACTGGAATTGTGGTGCAGGAGCGGAAAGGTGCGGGGCTAAAGCCCCGCGTTACTATGAGGGGGAGGCGCTTAACCGTTGACTGAAGTCAACGGAAATGGATGGGTGCGAAGCTGATAACTGACAACAGTATTAAGTTGTCAATTCCTGAGTCAGCTTACATACAGCGTTGCGATACCTATATTGCATTAAACCGGTACTTTTCTGTAGCTTGATTAGCTTTTCTTACCAGCAACCAGCAACCAGCAACAGAAAAGCACCATCTGGTCGATAAAAAATTAGAATCGAACTCAGGTGGATAAGTCGTAGCCCGGGGCCAAAGGTAGATAGCAGGCAATTAACTTGTTACACATTTTTGCGGCATCAGGCCACATAAGCATATATCACCCAAAAATGGCAAAAGCTGCCGGCCATGACGAACAGGTGCCAGATTTCATGGAAGCCGAACACCCTCGGAAAAGGATCGGGCTTTTTGAGTCCGTAGATAACGGCGCCGACCGTATAAGCCAGTCCGCCCATCAGAATCCAGATTAGGGCTGCCAGCGGCAGATTATCCATCAGGGTTGGAAAGGCGAGCAGTCCGAGCCAACCCATCCCGATATACATGACCAGCGATATCCACTTCGGCGCCTGGAACCAAAAGATTTTGAATACTATGCCGATGGCGGTCAGAGACCACATCACTATGAAAAGAGACCAGCCGAATAACCCGTCCAGTATGATCAGACTGATGGGGGTATACGTACCGGCAATCAATACGTATATCATCATGTGATCGAACTTGCGAAGCAAACGCACCCCGTTTTCGGAAAGCGGCAACAGGTGATAAAGGCTGCTGGCGGTATACAGTAAAATCAGCGTAATACCGAAAATAGCTAATGCCGAAAGTACAATACCGCTATCGGCCATAAGACCGCGATGTATTAACAGCACCAGTCCGAAAATCGAAAAAAGGGCACCGGCCAAGTGTGTTAATCCGCTCACCGGCTCACGGAGGCTGCGGTAAAATCGGGAAATGATTTTAAATAGAGTCATGAATACAAAATGCTGTTTTGCAATTCGTTTTGTAAGCTGCTCACATCAAACGTACAGTTAAGGCTATAACGATGGAAAAGTTTATTCGTATCGAAAATAATAAAGTAATTGTGAAGATTATGTGTGTTTTGGAAAATACAAGAATGGCAGTGCAAGGAATCCTAACACTATTTTGTAGATGATTTCCACAACCTGTTGAAAAGTTTTTGCTCCTTTGATAAACGAGCCGGGAATCTATTGCGTTTGGGGTGATCAGCTGAGATCAACCAACTCAACTTATTCACAGATTATCCACAAACAAGCATAGGTTTACACTTGGATAAACTTGTAGCCGCTTTTGTGATCGTTTTGTGGAAAAGTTGTTCAAAAGTTATGTTGAATTTACTCAGTCAGTTACAAATATTAGTAATATATTTTACTGACGTAAGTCAGGGTTTTTGGGTAAATGCTGGTTTTTGCATCAGATAGAAGTTTTAGACCATCTTGGCGTTACTACAGGAAAGTATATCTGAAAAGTAAAACCGGCTGATTAGAGCACAGTGTGGATAAACCGGAGTTATCCACAAATGCAGGTTGTATATATCCGAATAGAAATCACACCAGATTTGAATTATGCGAATAAATCCACACTACACCAGTCGAGAGCAAAAAGATCCCTTTGAGGGAATTGAATTTGAATCGCGAGTATCCGAAATCCGCAATCCGGATGGATCCTCCGTATTTTACATGGGAGATGTTACCGTTCCTAAAAGTTGGTCGCAGGTTGCAACCGACATTATAGCGCAAAAATACTTTCGAAAAGCCGGGGTGCCCGCGGCAACGAAAAAAGTGAAAGAAAAAGGGGTGCCTTCCTGGCTTCAGCGTTCAGAGGCGGACACCGAAGCGCTCAAAAAGCTGCCGGAAGATGAACGCTATAATCACGAAAATGATGCGCGACAGGTATTCCACCGGCTTGCCGGCTGCTGGACGTACTGGGGGTGGAAACACAATTATTTCAACAGCGAGGAAGATGCCCGGACCTTTTACTCCGAGCTTTGCTATATGCTGGCTAACCAAATGGCCGCGCCGAATAGTCCGCAGTGGTTTAACACCGGTTTGCACTGGGCGTATGGGATCAACGGACCGGCGCAGGGGCATTACTATGTTGATCCGCATAGCGGTAAAGTGCTGAAGTCAAAAGATGCTTACACTCACCCGCAACCGCATGCCTGCTTTATCCAGAGTATAGATGATGATCTGGTGAATGAAGGCGGTATTATGGATCTTTGGGTCCGGGAAGGACGCCTTTTCAAATATGGTTCGGGTACAGGAACCAATTTTTCCGACCTTCGCGGCGAAGGCGAGCCGCTTAGCGGCGGCGGTAAATCCTCCGGGTTGATGAGCTTCCTGAAAATAGGAGACCGCGCAGCCGGTGCTATCAAATCGGGGGGAACAACCCGCCGGGCCGCCAAGATGGTCACGCTCGACCTGGATCATCCTGATATCGAAGGGTATATCAACTGGAAGGTGAAAGAAGAGCAGAAAGTGGCCGCCCTGGTTGCGGGTTCTAAAAAATGCGAATATCACCTGAAAAATATCATCCGGCTGTGCCATGAACCCGTGGAGATTGAAGGGCACAGTTATAATGGTCGAATCAGCCGCGATCCAACCAAAAATAAGAAGCTGGCGCAGGCTATCCGGGATGCGAAAAAGGATGAAATCCCCCTGAGCTACATCGAGCGCATCATCCAACTTGCCGCACAGGGATATACCGATATCGAATTTGACACCTACGATGTAGATTGGAACTCCGAAGCCTATGCCACGGTCAGCGGCCAGAACTCCAACAACTCGGTCCGGATACCAAACGCGTTTATGCGGGCTGTTGAAGAGGACGGCGAGTGGCATCTGTACGGCCGGGTGGAAAAGCGCAGAGCCAGGGAAGAAGGGCGTTCTCCTGAACCGATGAAAACACTCAACGCCCGCGAATTGTTTGATGAAATCGGCTACGCGGCCTGGTCATCAGCCGATCCGGGAACGCAGTATCACGATACTATCAATGAGTGGCACACCTGTCCGGAGGACGGGGAGATCAAAGCGAGTAACCCGTGCTCGGAATATATGTTCCTGGACAACACGGCCTGCAATCTCGCTTCTCTCAACGTGATGAAGTTTTACAATGTTGAAAGCGGCGAATTTGATATCGAAAGTTTCCGTTATGCGTCCCGGCTGTGGACTATCGTACTGGAGCTTTCGGTGCTGATGGCTCAGTTCCCGTCGAAACG
>SLQI01000381.1 GCA_007131535.1 Balneolales bacterium
AAACGCGGGGCTTTAGCCCCGCTACTTCCCGCACCCACACCACAATTTCAGCCATCCTGCTTCTCAACCCGAGGTATCCCTGTATCGTAGGATTTTTAATACATGTCAAACTAACTGTACGGGGCTAAAGCCCCGTTTGTTGTCTATAGGGACGCCGTTTAACCGTTGACTGAAGTCAACGGAAATAGATGAGTGCTATGTGGGAGACTTAGGGTATTCAATCCAAAATCAGGGGGGGGAGGAGGTCGTATTGAACCACAGGAATATTTTTGGGTGTGTACCGAGCGAAGTGAAACACTACGTAGCGAAATGCGGGTTAAGTGATGGGTCTTATTTTCTGTTTTTCATTATAATTTCTATCAAGAGAAACTGACTCAATCCGAGCCAAGATAACGGTGCCGTATCTCTCTCCACTGCTCATCACTGATTACGTCAAGTATGACTCGGTTAAGCGGCTCTCTCAGCTGACTTCCCTTTGGCAGAGCAATTCCGAAATATTGTTGGTTGAAGGTATTCGGCAGTACACGTACCTCATTGGCAAATTCGGTGCCGGCCATATACTGTAATATGGGCGCATCATGAACAAACGTATCAACCTCCCCGTCTTTAACAGCCTGCATCCCTTCTTCAATCGTGGTAAAGCCGGTATAACGGATTCGATTTTCATCCATATAGTTTACAGTGGCAGAGCCTTCCAAAACACCTACTCGAACGTTTGGCAGATCGGACGGGCCACGAATTGTGGTTTCCAGTTGGCTTACAGTGAGTGAGGAGGCAATAGTCGCGGTGAAAAATGAAATCAAAATTATTCCGGCAAACATCCAGATAAAGCCGAGGGTTCGGCCCGCCAGTGTTCGGGGGGATTTATCGCCATAACCGACGGTAGTCATGGTTACAGCAGACCACCAAAAACCTGACCCGATACCTTCGGCCGGGGTACCTCCGAATTCTTCTTGATTTACGCGCCTCTCCGCAAGCCAGATTAGCATCCCTAAAAGACCTAACAGCAGAATCAGCAATAAAACAACAGAAAGAAACTCCCATGAAACAAATCCGCGAAGTGTAGCCAGTAATGGCGAGGTTGTTTTATAGGGAATCGCAAGGCCGAGTCCGGTTACAAAAAATGGATGGGTAAAATCCACCATTTCTTCCCGCTCGGAAGTGATCGTTAAAGCCGAAGCGGCCATATCAAGGGAGCCGTCTTCCACACCTTCCAGCAAACCCTGGATATCCCGCTCTTCGAATCGAAACTCCAGATCCAGTTCTTGTTTTATTTCGTCGAGCAGAGCTATTGTGATACCGTAGTATTCATCATTGTGGGTCATTACAAACGGGGCGGCCTGGCGGGTGCCTACGGTAAGGGTATCAGAAGTTTGTGCCGCCAGGGGTTCGGTTAAAAGCAGCAAGAGAAATGCGGATATCAGAAAACAACGCATAAGTAATTGAGGCTGAAAGTGAGTGGTGATCAGATTTAATACATTAATTCAGGGGATATCGTTTCCGAATAAAGTTCGTAATTCATTGGCGCTTTTTATGATATTTTGACGGTGCCGGGTACGGTCATCTATGAGGGTTTGCAATAGGTAGATCAGCTCGGTAACCTCTTTTGTTTCAAGCTGTTGAATAAGTTTTTTCAACTGAGTGCCCGGTTTTACTTCATCACTCCCTTCTCTTAGTATGATATACTGATTTCGGATCAACCAATCCGTGATTGAACCAATCGATGAAGGGGAGCATGCGTGAAATTCAGCCAAAAAACGACACAAATCCTGCGTTGTAATTATCGGGGTTAATCGGGCACCTTCCGGAGGGGAAATGTGCGGCACAGCCTGGATGGCGCGACAGGTCAACTGATGCAGCTTCTGATAGGCAAGAAACTGCGCACGGCGCAACTCAGGGCGCACATGGTCCGGATGGTTGTCAACGGGGTCTATGACATGCAATGCTTCATGAGCAGCAGAACGGCATTGGCTTCGCAAAGAATGCTGCAACACAGATTCAATGCCGTACTTCGTCTGATATTTTTGAGTCAGTTGTTCCCAGGTTGAATCATACCAAAAGGGTGAAGCTGTACGGGGGTAACTGATCCCGAATCCCTGCTGTGCACTTTGGGTGAATAGTTGTTCCAGTTGGTACTGAAGCTGTTGAAAATTGTCATCGCTTTTTTTCAGAAATGCTAACAGACAAAGGGTAGTCGGGGGCTGAAAGGGTTCCGGAAACCAGGCCTCCGGTTTTCGGACCTGCAGTGGTTCCCCCGGTTTCTCCGGCTGAGCAGCCGGGCGCCACGGATGACCGTGTTGATCGAGATAGCGGAGTTTATACGGCGGATCACTGAAAAGGCTTATTAGTGCTGCTTTGATCCACAAATACTCATCGTTATTACCGGAGTTGCAAAGTTTATTACGGGCAATCCACCGGCGTTCAAGCTGAAAAAAATCCTGTTGGTTGAGGGGTTTGGCATCCCGGATCGTTTTGAGGATAGAGTCGCTGCTTAAGGTAGAAAGGAAGCCCCGGTGGACCCGGTGACCTTTCAGAAATTTTCGAATGGCTTCAGCCAGAAAAATGCCCGAGGGGTCATTATCTGTGGCAACAATGATTTGCGTAGCCCATCGGGCCAAACTTTTTAAATGGTTCCGGTCGGAAGTTTGGGTGGGGTTAACCCTTATCTGCAGACGCTTTTTATGGTGATTATAAATGGGCTTCCAGCAGTAACCCGCAGAGCTCCAGACCTGAAGTCCCGGCAGTTTAAATTGATCAATAATCCGGGCGATGGTTGGAGATTCAACAATCAACAGGGTGTTTTCATACACCGGCCCGGTTTCCATTCATCAGTTAATTGATTCGGTGCCTTTAAGATATTGTGAGGAGCTTCCGGTCGGTTTTTCCGGAGATGAAGTACGGTCAAACAACATGTCGGTGAGCAGCTGTTTTACCTTATTTTCATCTAACCGTTCAGCCACATGAAGCATCGCCTGCTCAATAATTTGCTCCATCATCTGGAAGCTGATGATTCTCATGTGGTATAACTCCATGAGGTACCCATAAGCATCTTTGCTGATCATCACGCGTTCGGCATAGTGCAGAATCCGCGGTGGAGTTGAAATTTTATCTTTTGGCTTTTTGGCCAGAGCGTGATCAAGCTCTCCTGAATTATATTTTTGCAGCACCCATGAATACGCCGCACTGATCTCCGACTCATCATAACGGGAGAGGTTTTCAAGTTCGATATCTCGCAGTTCGTCACCGGTTTGCAGACGGCCGACAAGGTAAACTATCAGATCTATGATATGTTTTTGCATAATTTATTTACAGAGTTTTTCTAAGTAGAAATCTTCTCTTTCTTTCATAACGAACCGCTCCTGTTCTGTTGCATCATTATAACCACAAAGATGGAGCAATCCATGAATAAATACTCTTAAAAACTCACGATTTTCGCTTTCGCCGAATTCATGTGCCTGTTCGGCAATCCGTTGTGCGCAACAGTACAGGGTAGCTTCAACGGGCTGCCGGGAATCATCTTGATACGAAAAAGTAATGATGTCTGTAACATATTCTTTTCCAAGATACTCCCGGTTTATGGAAACGATACCTTTTTCGTCAACATAAACCAACTCAATTTCAGCAAATTGAGTGTGCTCTTCGGAACTGAGTTTATTAATGGCTTTGAAATACTGTTCATCCGCAAGAGGGATGGAGTAGCCGGACTCATTGAAACGGTGAAAACGGGTCGTCACAAGTTTATCAGCCGGTGAATCAGGTGTCTGAGTCAAATTTGAAGCCTTCGGAGTCAATACTATCGGTGAGTGAGAGTGCGACGGAACTCATCATTACTTCCTGGGGCTGGCGAGTGAAATCACCTTTAAGCAGATCTTCTGAGACATTGGCGTAAAAACTGCATCCTGCCTCTTTTTCAACGATCAATCCGGAAGTTCGATTATCGCTTTTTCCGAAGAAAGTAACCTGGTTCAGGATATCGCTGGCTACAAACCCGGTACAGTTCTGAAGCTGGAGGAAGGTGTTTTGTGAATAAACCGAAATCATGTGCATCGTTTTGCCGTCCACTTTGAGGTCGACGTGCATTTCCAATGCCAGTTTCCGGTTGTTTTCTTCATTGACCAGTTCAAAACGGTATACATCTCCGGTTTTTTTTATCCGGGCACCGAGAATCTCGCCAATGATTTTCAGGTTTTCTTCTGAGAATTCGTGGATCATGATATATGGGCATTTTTAAAGCCGTACCCTAAATTACATAAAAACATACCTTATAAAAAGCAGTTTTATGACATGCGCTTACGGGTTAAAACAACCGGTTTACTTGTTCAAGGTTTTCTTCCCGATCCCGGGGAAAGCCGTATTCTTCTCCAACCAGCGTGTCTACAAAGTTGGCTAATTCAAGTGCCACATCTTCCTGGTCACTTTCAAAATAGGCTCGCTGAATAACTATGAGATAGCTGATATTACGCGACATCTCCCTGAAGGTTTCCTGGCGCTGTTGCTGCAGGCGATTTACTCTTCGTTGGAGAGACTCCCGTGGCCGTTCGTCCAGCTCAGCCTGTGAGCGATGAAGTCTTTCTTCCATCTCATTGAGTTCGTCCGCATTATGTTTGAGAAGTCGCTCAATGCGCGGGCGAGCTAATTCTGCAATATTGAGAGCCCGATCCGCTTCGCCGAGTTCCATATAGCGGTTAGCGTAACTCAGCATTGACCCCGGGCTTCCCTGAATCGTAGTAAACGGAATCCGGTCCTCACCCCAGGCCATCCAATAGGCCGCGCTGTCCGGTTCATCAACATTGAGAAAGGTATCGGCTTGCTGGTTAAACAATGTGCGGTAATTATCCAGCATTCGGCGAATGTTCTCGTCGAAATAGGCCCGCTCATTGTCTGTCTCCCTGTACCTGAAGGATTTCAGACGGCTGCCGTGGATGTCGGTATTTACGGCTCCATACACTTCATTATGCCGCTGCGGTACCACACGAAATGCCTTGCCTTCAAGCCGGAAATAATTGCGCAGATTGAGCTGACCGTCACGGGCAACGGTAATCGCAAAATAAACAGGACGCACCCACTGATTCGTGCGGATGATATCCAGTGCGACTTCATCCTGAACCCGGATCATGTGGCGCCCATCTCCCAGAGGAGTTCCTTCAAACTCCCAGCGCATTTCATCATCAAGCTCATCCAGCGGTACTCCGAAGCCCATTTCTTCGGTGTATTCCAAATCGGCGAACTCGGCATCTCGCAATGGGTCATTTTCGAGCAGTTCACCGGGTTCGAAGTCCTCACCTTGCTCCAGTACTGCACGCGGCGGCTCTTCCGGCAGGGTGTGGTCAAATGCATGTTTACGCCGATAGAGCATTTCCTTATCTACCGGGACCCGAAATTCCTGAGGTTCATACAGAGACGGGGTATCCATTTGGCGCACTTCGGCATCTGTAAAAGACATCGGCACCGGAGGGGCATGGTGACTCCACTGGTTTTTCATTTGCTTGATGTACCAGCGGGTATTCAACAGGCTGAGATTGACCACCCGTACATCTCTGCGGACTCCTTCAACTTCCTGCAGATACCAAAGCGGGAACGTATCATTATCCCCGTTGGTGAATATAATTCCGTAAGGCGCAACACTGTTGAGCAGGTTATAAGCGTAATCGGGAGCCACATAACGCAGGCTGCGATCATTGTTGGAGTAGGTCTGGCTGCCAACCAGCACCGGACCGGCAAGTAAGCAGAGACCAAGCACCGCATAGCCGATAAATTTGTTACTATTTAGGTAATGTTTTATGAGCTCAACCAGCCCGGTAATACCCAGACCGATCCAGATTGAAAAGGCGAAAAAGGAGCCGGTGTAAGAGTAGTCCCGCTCACGAGGCTGAAATGGAGTCTGGTTCAAATAGACCACAATGGCCAGACCGGTTACGACAAAAAGGGTTAGCACACTGAGCGCGCGTTTCCAATCTTTGGTAAAGTGGAAAACCATGCCGATCAACCCGAACAGAAACGGTAAATAAAAGAAACGGTTGTGGGCCGGATTATCTGAATTCAAACTGGAGCTGAAACCGGAAATCCACGCAGCATCCTGTTCGTCGCTATCCCGCCCTATAAAGTTCCAGTTGAAGTAGCGAACATACATGTGACCGACCTGGTAATTCCAGAAAAAAGACCAGTCACTATTGTACTCTCCGTATTTCTGTAAATGGTTGGGTTGTGAAGAGTGCCGGCGCGGGAAGAAAGATTCCTGATCTCGGTTGATCTGCCCGGTTTGGTCATCAAAAGAGGGGCCGCGCAGTAACGGAACATCTCCGTATTGCTCACGCTGAAGGAAGCTTACAAAATCATCAATAGTATCCGGGGAGTTCTGGTCAATCGGAGGGTTGGCTTGTGAACGGATATAAATCATCCCGTAACTTGAATAGCCGATCATAATCATCGCATATCCCACCAGGATGAGGTTGGCCAGACGCATGCCTTTCTTATGCGTGTAATAAATTGCGTACGTCAGCAGACCTACCACCAGAATTCCAAAAGTGATGGGACCGAACGCGCCTCCGGTTGCCTGCTCAAACGCACCGGCCATCGTAGGCAGCTGGATAATGGTGATCGGGAAAATCAGAAAGAATATACCGACTATAGTTGCCCCGGCAATTACAAAGCTTTTGGGCTCGAACTCAAACTTCCGGAAATATATGATCAGCCCTACAAAAAAGATGGCGAGCAAGCTAAGCAGGTGGACTCCGAATGCCAGTCCGAAAATATAGACAATCAGGATCAACCAGCGCTCATTACGCGGGCGGTCGTGGTTCTCACTCCATTTAAGTACCAGCCAGACGACGAGAGCTGTAAAAGTGAGCGAAAGGGCATAGGTTTCAGCTTCGATGGAAGTAAACCAGTGGCTGTCGGTTACAGCGAAGGTCAGCGCGCCGATAAGTGCACCGCCGTACGTGCCGATTTTATCAATAGCAGAATATTGATCCGGATGACCCCGAAATTCACGGATGAGCCGAACGATGATCAGGTATAACAACATGATGGTAATGGCCGACGCCAACGCGCTCATGAAGTTAATACTGTAGGCCACCCAATCCGTCGCTACAAACATGGAGAAAACCCGACCTAATAGTAGATAAAGAGGGGTACCCGGCGGGTGCGGGATCTGAAGACCGTAGGCACAGGCAATTCGTTCGCTGCAATCCCAGAAGCTTGCAGTTGGAGCGAGTGTCAACCAGTAAAGAAATAATGGGATGGCAAAAGCAATTGCTGCAAATATTCGATTAAGGGATTTGTGATCGGTCTGCATCCGTGTGCTATTGTTTATAGAGATGTGGTATATTTATTCGTTCTGTTACGGAAACCGCTAATTATAGTAATACCCAACGGCAAGTTCAAAGTATTTAAGCTCATGCATTCCCGAAAGATTAAAAAACCAAGTATTAACGCCTTTAGTATTTTTATTATTTCAATAGTTATATGGGTGCTGCCGTCTTGTTCAGCTATTGATCGCATTACGGACCGCGAAGAGATGCTGACCGATGAAGGAATAGCAGAATTGGATGCAAAGATGATGGAAGATCGCTGGGAGATTCCCGAAGGGCCTGTCCAGACCCTCCGGCCGCGCACCTGGAATCTTGAGCACCAAAAACTATGGGTTCGTTTCGATTTTGGTCACGAACAGGTAATCGGCCGGACCGAACTTTTTCTGACAAATCTGCAAAGCGCCAATGACGAGCTTGTGCTGGATGCTAAAACTATGGAGATTAAGCATATCGGGCAGATTGAACCGGGCCGGGACCTGAGTTTTGAGCAGGATTCCGCCATCGTTACGATCTCACTACCGGAAACCTATGAAAGGGAGGATTCAATATTTATTGAAATCGAATACATCGCCACTCCTCCCGGCCGGGGGCTTTATTTTGTTGATCCGCGGGGCGAAGATCCATCAAAACCCACGCAAGTCTGGACTCTGGGGCAGCCAGAAGATAACTCTTTTTGGGTGCCGACTATTGATCATCCCGCAGAAAGAATGACACAGGAAGTATGGCTCTCGGTACCGGACTCCCTGCAGACGTTATCCAACGGTTCGTTGATTGAAAGCCGAACTGAACCCGGCGACAGCCTTCGTACCGACTACTGGAGACTGGAGCAGCCGCACGCTCCTTATTTGCTTGCCCTCGCCGTGGGGAATTATCACATTGAAGAACGTTTGCACGACGGCATTACCATGCGCTATTACACCGAACACCGATATGCCGATTATGTGGATCTGATCTATGAAAATACCGAAGAGATGTTTGATTTCATCCACGATCGCATCGACATCCGCTACCCCTGGGGAAGCGTGTACAGTCAGGCCCCGGTGCATGATTATATTGCCGGCGGAATGGAAAACACTACGGCAACCATTCTGCACGATGGGGTTCAATTTGATCGTCGTGCCTCGCAGGATCGCTCTAACCAGGGCCTGATTATGCATGAAGTCATTCACCATTGGTTCGGAAATCTGGTAACCGCCAAAAACTGGGCAAACCTGCCATTAAATGAAGGGTTTGCTAATTACTTCGAAATTCTTTTTCGGGAGTATCTGCAGGGGGAGGATGAGGCGCTTTGGAAAAATCTGAATTACCGGGAGACGTACTTTAGCGAAGCTGATGAAATGCGGCGTCCGGTGATATGGGATCAGTACACCGAACCTGAGGATATGTATGACCGCCACACCTACCAGAAAGCCGGGCAGATTCTTCGCATGCTGCATCATTATTTAGGTGAGGAAACGTGGTGGGCTGCGATTAACACGTATCTGGAGGAATTCAGGTATGATGCCGTCGATATTGATGATTTGCAATCGGTTTTTGAACGCGAAGCCGGCGAATCGCTGGAGTGGTTTTTTAATCAGTGGTTTCACGAACCCGGTCACCCGGAACTGGAAGTGTATTGGGACAGCACCGCTACAGAGCCGGGCCTCCGTATAAAGCAGGTTCACTCCAGAGAAAAGCAGCCGTTGTTTACTCTTGAGGTCGATATTGAACTGCAAACCGAATCCGGAAGTCGAACGGCACGGATTACGGTTGATCAACCCGATTCCCTGTACCGTTTTGATCAGCAAGATATAAAGGATGTAATCATTGATCCGCAGCGTATCCAGTTGGCTGAATATGATGAAAGGGTTGATGAGGAGCGGCTGCTCCGGCGGCTGGAACACGAAAATGTTGCCGTCCGGGCTGAAACCATCGGACAGTTATACCGGCAGGAGTGGACCGAAGAGATTGAACGGATCGTTCTCGGGATGGCAAGGGGAGACGAGTTCAGCAACATCCGAAAACTGGCACTGGAATTGCTCCGAAACCGGTCGGCTTCCGATTTGGCGGATCTTGCCATGGAATTGACCTTTCCCGATGAAGAGGCAGGGGAGGTCAGGATTCAAGCCTTGTATATCCTTGAAGGCAACACTTCTGATGAAGTGCAGGAATTTGTACGCGGAATGACTCGCGATACGAGCTATTATGTCGCGGCGGAAGCTGTGCAGTTTTACGGCCGGCATTTCCCGGATACCGTGCATGAGGTCGCCCCGGAGTTTATAGAGTCGTATTCCTATCAGGATATCTTCCGGATTGCCGCAGTAAACGCGCTTACATTTTCGGATCATCCCGAGGCTTTCCGGTTGCTGAAACAGGCCGCACGCCACCATGGAAACCGGGAGTATGTTAAGACGGCGCTCTCGGTCCTGCCGGAATTTGCAGAAAAGCATGATTCGGACCAGCAACTGGCCGATTTGTATGTCGATAAGATTACGTCCAGCCCCTATGCCGATATCCGAAAAATTTGCTACGAAGGATTGGCGGAAGTAAATGCCGTGAATAAACTCGAATTTCTGAGTTCGAGACTAAATCATATCACGGATGCGCGAGAGCGTGAGCTGCTGGAGGTGGTAATTGAAAAACTGAAAGAGTCGAAATCAGATTATTCGGATGCAGAACAGTGAGGTTATATAAAAAAAGCCCGGCAGGCGTTCACCCGCGGGCTTTTTAAAAATGGATTTAGCCTGAAGAATTAAATCTTCGGACCTCCTTCGAGGATATCCTTGCTGGCCTGGTCGGCGTATTTCCCGAAGTTCTTCACGAACATTTCAGCCAGTTCTTTGGCTTTTTGGTCGTAAGCGTTTTGATCTGCCCAGGTGTTTCGGGGGATCAATACCTCATCAGGAACGCCTTCAACCTGACCGGGAATCTGAAGACCGAATACCGGCTCGGAGGTAAATGAAGCGTTTTCCAGTTCTCCGTCGATTGCGGCATTCAGCATACGGCGGGTGTACTTGAGATCCATCCGCTCGCCTTCGCCGTGTGGTCCGCCGGTCCATCCGGTATTGACCAACCACACATTGGTATCATGCTTTTCCAGCTTTTCGGCGAGGAGCTCGGCATATACCGTCGGGTGCATGGGCATGAACGGAGCTCCGAAACAGGCTGAGAAAGTGGCCTGAGGCTCGGTGATGCCGCGCTCTGTTCCGGCAACTTTAGCCGTGTAGCCACTGATAAAGTGGTACATCGCCTGACCGGTGGTTAGTTTGGATATCGGAGGCAGTACACCGAAAGCATCGGCGGTAAGAAAGATAATGTTGTTGGGATGATTGGCTACACCAGTATCGCTGGCATTCGGAATACTGGTAAGCGGGTAGGAGCAGCGGGTGTTTTCGGTAAATTTTCGCGATTCGAAAATCGGCTCCCTGTTTTCATCCAATTCCACATTCTCAAGGATGGTTCCCGGCATTTCTGTGGTGGCATAAATCAGAGGCTCTTTTTTCGGGGAGAGATCAATGGTTTTGGCGTAGCAGCCTCCTTCAAAGTTGAAAATGCCTTTGTCGCTCCAGCCGTGTTCGTCGTCGCCGATCAGGGTTTTGCTTTCATCAGCGGAAAGCGTGGTTTTACCGGTTCCGGAAAGTCCGAAAAACACGCTGGTATTGCCGTTTTCATCCTCGTTGGCGGAGCAATGCATCGGGAATACCCCGTCCTGAGGAAGAAGATAATTCATCACCCCGAAAATACCCTTCTTAACTTCGCCGGAGTATAGAGTGCCGCCGATCAGAATGATGCGTTTTTTGAAATTGCAGACAATGAACGTCTCGGTTTTGGTGCCATCGGTTGCCGGGTCAGCCTTCAGGTTAGGGGCGGCCAATACCGTGAACTGCGTCCCATGGTTCTTTAGTTCTTCTTCGGTAGGCCGCACGAACATGTTCCAGGAAAATAAGGCATGGTAAGAGGCTTCGCTGACTACCGTAAGCGGCAGTCGATAATCCGGATCGGCACCGCAAAACAGATCCATCACATAAATTTTGCGGTCTTTCAGGTAATCGGTTACTTTTTTGTACAGGTGATCAAACGTTTCTTCCGATATGGGTTGATTGATGCTTCCCCAGTCCACCTTTTCTTTGGAAGTTTCTTCTTCTACGGTGAACTTATCTTTGGGGGAGCGGCCGGTATACTTGCCGGTCATCACTCTCAGAGCCATATCTTTGGTCAGCACGCCTTCTTCATTTTTAATAGCATGCTCATAGAGTTCGGTTGGAGTGAGGTTACGAAAAACCGCCGGATGTTTTGAAAGGTCCAAATCTAAATAATTTTCAGTGTTTACGGGTGCTGTGTCTGTTTTCATAGTCACCTTTTATATTCTGTTTCGGGCAGCATTGCCGCCGGTTGTTAAACAATTATTATTATCCACCACATCAAACGAAAACTGCAGTGTGATGAAACCTATTCGGCAGATCGGATATCCGCCGGCCGAATTTTCTTTAAAAGCATTGCATTCTAACTGAGAACACCGTTCCTTCAATAACTGAAGTCTGATGTTATCAAAATAACTGCCGGTCATAAATCTTGATTCGGGCAGCCATTTCGAAGACTTCGGTCAGCAAAATGTATATGGTTCCGGTAGTCTAATTTGCTATGAAGTACAGCTCTACATCGGTTGCGTTAATTCAGCAACACAGTGAACAAACTTACGAAAATAACATCAAAAAAGCGCTACATTTAATCAAAAAAGCGGTTTCAGAAGGGGGGCGGATTGTCTGTTTGCCGGAACTTTTTTTATCGGATTATTTCTGCAAAGCTTATGATGAGCAGCATTTTGATCTCGCCGAACCGGTGCCGGGACCAACCGTGAAAACCATACAAGAAGCGGCCAAGGTGTATGAAGCAGTAATACTGTGTTCGATTTTTGAAAAAGACGGACCCCTGCATTACAACACGCTCGCTGTTATTGATGCCGATGGCTCCTACCTTGGCAAATACAGAAAAATGCATATACCTGATGATCCCGGTTTTTATGAGAAGTATTATTTCACTCCGGGGGATCTTGGTTACAAAGTCTTTTCAACCCGCTACGGCCGGGTCGGCACGTTGATTTGCTGGGATCAGTGGTTTCCGGAAGCGGCCCGGATTACGGCGATGAAAGGGGCGGATATCCTGGTCTATCCAACGGCGATAGCGGCATTGGAGGAGGAGACGGATCAGCAACAAAAGGAGTACCACAAAGCGTGGCGTACGATTCAGCAGAGCCATGCTATCGCCAACGGGTGCTATGTTGCCTCCGTAAACCGGGTTGGAGTTGAGGATGGAATGAAATTCTGGGGCGGATCTTTTGTCGCCGATCCTATGGGAAATGTGACCGCAGAAGCCGGCAGCGAGGAAGAGGTACTGTTATGTGATTGCGACTGGAATCGGAACGAGCAGGTTCGCCGGGAATGGCCGTTTTTCCGGGATCGCCGGATAGATAGCTATCAGGCGTTAACCGGCCGGTGGACTGCTGATGACTTGCAGCAGCCGTATTGAGCGAGTATGGCAATAGAGCGCACGGAAACGAACTCACTGAGAAGACCCGCCGAGTGGGAGCCCCATGCGGCTACGATCCTCGCCTGGCCGCATAATACCGAAACCTGGCCCGATGAA
>SLQI01000446.1 GCA_007131535.1 Balneolales bacterium
AACGTTCTATCAGGAGTTTGGTCCGCTGTTTAAATCCGGTCTGAACTCGGATTTCGAGAACCGGGAGCGCCTTACTGAACTGCTTCGTTTTCACAGCACCAAAACCGGGGATGAGGAAATGACCTCACTCAGTGAATATGTGGAGCGGATGCCGGATTTTCAGAAAGAAATCTACTACCTCTCCGGTGAAAGCCTGAAAGAGCTGCGCCGCGACCCCAAACTGGAGTACTTCAGAAAAAAGGATATTGAGGTGCTGCTGTTGGCCGACCCGATCGATGCTTTTGTGGTACCGGGAATCGGGGACTATAAGGAAAAGCCGCTTAAAAGTATTGAAAAAGCAGACCTCGACCTCGACGAAGCACCGGAAGATCAGGATGAAAAAGAAACCGTATCCGGTGATGAGCTCGATTCCCTTAAAAAAGTATTCAAGGAAGTCGCCGGGGAGAATATCGAGGACGTAGTAGCCTCTAAGCGATTGGTGGATTCCGTAGCTACCCTCACTATCGGCAAAGAAGGGCTCGACAGTCATCTGGAAAAGATGATGAAAATGATGGATCAGCAAACCGGTCCGTCCAAGCGGGTTCTGGAGATTAATCCGTCTCATCCGCTGATCAAAAATTTAAGCAGGCTCCATCAATCCGGGGATGCCGAGACGGTTAAGACCATGGCCCGGCAAATCTATGAAGGCACGCTGCTGCTTCAGGGTGATCTGCAATCTCCGGGTGAGTTCGTCAACCGTATGACCGAGGTGATGCAAAAAGCTACAGAGCAATCTACCGGGTGAGGCGGATCCGTTTTTGATCAACCTGAATAATTGAAATCAAAGACGTGGCGGGCCATGTGAGCCTGCCACGTCTTTTTTTACTCTGATATCAGGTTTGAAAAATATGTTGAGTATTTACTGACACTTACCTGAAATATTCATATCATAATCCGGGGCATGGGATATTAAGAAAAAAGATATGGATTGGTCTTAATTCGGATGATGGATTTACGCAGCGGGTTAGTCAGATTTCACCAGCAGGGTATGGATTTCGTTTTTTACCGGCCTCCCGAACCGGTTTCGCAGTATATTGACTGCATGCTGGAAATTACCGGGAAACCGGACCTGTCTTGTTTGCGGAACTTTCCGGTTTTGAAATCAGAGCTTACATTTAATTTGTCTCCACACCCGGTTAAAGGGATGGTTTGCAAAACCGGGGTTCTCGAACAATGTAACTCCGTTGTCGTTCGGGGGACTCATACAGGTCTGTTTGAAGTTTACATCACCCACCCGCTCCATTTTTTTGTGATCAACCCAAAACCAGAAGCGCTGAGACAGTTATTTGGCTATCCGGCCGGTGAGTTTACGGATCGCAATGTGCCCAATGAGTTATGTTTACCGGCTCTCACTAAAGTCTGGTACCGGCTTTTGGAAGCCGACTCCCCGGAGCAGCGGTTTCAAATTGCTATACGGTGGATTCTGGATGATCTAATTTATCGCGATTACCAGGAAAACCGTTTGGTTTCGTGGATAAAACAAAAAATATCACAATACCCGCCGGTTAAAGTTGATGCTTTGAAAGTTGAAAGCGGGTACAGCCGGCAATACCTGCACCGGGTTTTTAAGAATGAGGTGGGCATCAGCCTGAAGCATTATCAGGAGATCATACGGATAAACGGTGTGCTGGAAGAGCTCAAAAACGGATATAATGGCAATCTTGCCATGCTTGCTTGCAAATATGACTATTACGATCAAACTCATTTCATCAAATCATTCCGAAAAATGACCGGAGTAACCCCTTCTCAGATGACTTCATCACCGCTGGGAAAACTGCCCGTGCAAAACACCATGTTCGACAGCCGGCCGGATTCAATGGCGGCGTCTTTGCAATAATTGCGTAATGCTTTGCCCGATTCCGGTGGTACTATTGGGAAGGTGATTGTTTGAAACTGAAGATGCAGGGGCTCGGATTTCGGGTATCAGTAGTCAGTATTGTTGCTGATTCAAAGATTGACGGTTAAAACCTGAGTTCGATTCTAAATTTTTTATCGACCAGTCGGTGGCATTGGGTAAATGCGGTGTCTGTTGCTGGTAGCTGGTCGACTACCTCGGCTGTTATCAGCTTTGCACCCATTCATTTCCGTTGAATTCAGTGCGTGTTGCACAACTAATTTCACTCTGCATTCAAAGCCGGATTCCTCGCCGCGCGACGAAGTCGCGCTGTTTCCCCCCCCACGTGCTGTCATCTCGACTGAAGGCGAGGCTAAGATAAAGCCCCTTGATTCTGTGTATTTCGAGCCGTAACGGAGAGATCTGTTAAAACAAGCAACTACCTCTCCACAAGGCTTCTACCAAATTCAGTAAAAAAACAGCAGTTTATGGCTGTGTAGTTGCTGATTTGGCGGCAGATCCCTCCACTACGGTTCGGTAATCATCGGATATAGTAATCACAAGTTAGCCTCACCTTCGGTCGTGCCACAGGCATTCTCCCGAAGGGACTCCTGTGGAGCCGTGGAAGGATGACATTGGCTGTTGGGGAGAATAGCGCGGCTTCGCCGCGCGGAATACGAATTAATGATGTTTCAGTTTCCTGAAAAACAATTTTCTGTAAAAGTTGTACAACACGCACTTCAGTCAACGGTTAAGCGCATCCCCCCTCATATTAACGCGGGGCTTTAGCCCCGCATCTTCCCGCTGCCGCACCACAATTCCTGCCGGTTTCTCAAGGGAAAGCGATTAAAAAACCCACCAGGCAAAATGCAGGATTCAGAAATGGTCTCTTTAGAACATATATTCAAATCTATTGAGTCCGGCAGATTGCCATATGTTCCGTCAGGAACATATTGTCGGTAGCAAAAGGATGGAAGCCGGCTGCATGTTCCGGTAGGAACATATTGTGAAGGTTGTCGGGCACGGTCGGTAACAAAACGCACCTGACGGAGCGTGACATCGGAGGCATGTTTTTTTCTACCGACGAAGCCTTCCTCCGGAAGGCTTTCGTTGCTCTATTAACCGAATTATAGCCTTAAATCACCCCAGCAGTTAACCAGATGTTTCTAACGTAACATTGAAGATGCTTGATCACTCTTGTTGTTACCTACAAAATGTCCCTGCGAAGCATATTTTCGTAAGTAACTATCTAATCTTTATGACCGGTTATCTTTACGGAGAGAATATAATTTCTCGGTGGGGTTGTGCAACACGCACTGAAGCCGACGGTAATGGATATTCATTAGCTATCCTACAAAAATTGTACATCCTGTAATAAATTGCAGCACATAGGATTATAGATTAATCACAAGTATTTAGTCGGACAGTAGTGCAAGCAAATATTAATCGAACTGATGTTGAAAACCAAACTCAACGCCGGCCGGGGAAGTACTTGCGGAGCTCGTTTGAACGGCTTTTCCATAGAATTGGAGACTTTAACGACTTCAGCTCCGCCCCTAACAAATCAATGGTTGACATTTTTACTATACAAACAGGTAGGCAGATTGTAACATCGCATCAATTTTTATGAGTGGATTTGATGGCCCTGGCTGAATTTTACAGTTAGTTAGTACCTGTAAGAAAAGTGGTAGTGTCGTAAGAAAACGCCAGGATCAAGGCGCGCGAAGTTCCCAAAAAGCGCAGTGTACAGAGCGTACATGAGCATTTTTGGGACGAGCGGAACGCCGATATTGGCGTTTTCTTACAGACACGAGTTAAGCATATAAGGGTACAAAAGGTTAAGGGGTCTGAAGATGTCGGTTGATCGGACAGCTGTCCGGTCAACCGGTGCTTCAGAACAAGTGGCAGAGTTATCTAAATAACCAAACGCAAGTAGGTTTTTTACATGAAAGAAAAGTATGATGTGATTATTGCCGGATCCGGTATCTCCGCTTCATCCACCGGGTCCATTCTGGCCAAAAACGGACTGAATGTTTTGATGATTGAAGCTAAGAAACACCCGCGTTTTGCTATCGGGGAAGCGCTGCTGCCCCAGAGTTCTATGTGGATGTGGATTGTGGGAGAGTATTTCGGTATCCCTGAAATCCAGTATCTCAGCGATGTGGATAAAGTTATTGATGAGATCACCCCATCATGCGGGATCAAGCATTCAGTGGGATTTGCTTATCATGAAAACGGGGAAAAATTTAAAGGGGGTAACGGTCATCAGCTTATACCGCCGCATCTGCCATTTTACAGTGAAAGCCATCTGCTGCGGGAAGATATCGATTATTTCCTGGTAAAAACGGCCATCAATTACGGGGTGGATTATGTGGATGAAACTCAAATCAACGACGTAGATATCCGCGAAGAGCAGGTTACCGTCTCGACCACCCGGGGAGATGTGACTTCTGAGTTTTTTATCGACGCAACCGGGCGAAAGTCTATTCTGGCCGAAAAAATGGGATATCGTAAAAATGCAAAAGAGCCGATGACGAACTCACGCTCCATATTTACTCATGTGGAAGGGGTGGCTCCTTTTGATGAATTGATTCCGGATGAAGACCGGCCTCATCAGTCCAAGCGTTTTCACGACGGCACGTTGCACCACGTTTTTGACGGGGGCTGGATGTGGGTGATCCCCTTCGATAACTTCGAGCGTTCCAAAGCAAAAAAGGCCAGTATCGGGTTGATGCTCGACAACGAGAAATTCCCGGTGGACGACAACCTGAGTGCCGAAGAAGAGTTCTTCAAAATCATATCGGCCTTTCCCGATGTCGAAAGACACATGAAACCTGTCAAGCCAATAATGAAGTGGATCAATACCGGCAGGATACAGTACAACTCGAGCAAATCAGCAGGGTTACGCCATTATACTACAAATCACACCTACGGCTTTGTGGACCCGCTCTATTCCAACGGGTTGATCAATACATTTGAATCCATATTCCTTTCCACCCAACTGCTGCTGAAGGCTTTTGAAAAGGGGGATTTTTCAGGAGATCAGTTTCTCGGTATTGATGAGCTGCATCACCGGCAGTATATGCAGAGCGATATGATGGTGAGCAATGCCTACAAAGCCATGAAAAATTTTAAAACATGGAATGCCTGGACTCAGCTGTGGCTGGCTCAGATCCTGTTTCACGACCTGTATATCCAGCGCCACTGCTTTAAGTATTTTGCTTCGGGGGATAAGGCTGAGTTTGATCTGCTGCGAACAGAAACCCGTCCGGGAGATCATGCGCCTTTTGTTGAAGACAAAGAGCGGATGTTCAATAATGCCGCCAAAGCGTTGGATGCCTTTGTGGGTGGTGATATGAGCGCTGAAGAGGCTGAGGAGATTATCCTCAATGAAATGAAGCAGGCTGAGTGGCTGCCCAAGCATGTATACGATTGGGGTAATGCTCAATCCCGGCATGTCGATTTCTACAACCCCGAACTGGTAGCCAAATTAATCGAATGGGGTAAAAACGGGTCTCCCCGACATATCCGGGAACAGTTGTTTGACTTTGACATCCCGGAGATGGCCTGAGTATAACCTCAGATAAAGGAGCAACCCTAAAAAGGTCAACGGCAGCTCTGATTGACAGTCAGGGCTGCCGAATTTTAATGCGGTTTAAACCGGCATGGTACGCCCCGCACAAAAGAGCTTCACTACTTGTAATTCCTCACCACATTGCTGTCGAACATTTCCTGGTATAGAGCCGTCTATTCGCTATTTCTGGCTGTAATATTTATCACCTTCCTCCTGCTGATTTTCCGGTTTGAGGTGGACATCGGCAAACATTTTGCAATTCTGCCAACCATGCTGCTGGGGTCATTTGTAGCCGGAAGCACCCCCATGGGCGGAGGTTCGGTAGCCTACCCCATACTGGTTCACTATCTCGACTTCGGTTCAGCAGATGCCCGGACGTTTTCCCTGTTGATTCAGTCTGTGGGTATGACCTCGGCTTCTTTGTTCATCATCCTGTATAAAAGGGAAGAGTTGCCCTGGGGATTTATTGGCAGAACTGCACTTGCCGGACTCTCCGGGTTTGTGCTGAGCACCTTTTTAATTTACGACCTGGTGCCCACTACCCTTCTCAAAGTAATCTATATCCCCTTCTTTCTCAGTTTTCTGATCATTCTCCTTAAGATTCAGTTCGGAAATGACAGAAAACCGGTCTACACCCCACCTGATCACCCAAATAAGAGTATGATCCCCGCCTTAATTGCAGGGTTTTCCGGAGGGGTTCTCAGCGGGTTTATAGGTAATGGTATTGATTTTATGGTCTTCACAGTGATGGTTCTTTATTTCGGATTTCCGATCAAAAAAGGCACCTTTATTTCCATCATTTTGATGACCATCATTTCCCTGTTCAATTCCATGCTGTTGTTGTGGGACACCGGCGCAGTTAGTGAGCGGGTTCTGGCATCCTGGTTTCTGGCTGCCAATGTGGTACTGTTCGGCGCCCCACTGGGCAACTTTGTGATGCGATTGGTATCGGACCGGTGGGTAACGGTATTTGTGGGACTGCTTTTTTCGGCCCACGTAATGGGGGTTTTTGCATCAATGACATTAACCAGCAGCATCAGGTGGGCTATGGCGGGGTGTTTTGTAATCTCATTTACTTTCTTTTACAGGATGTATCAAAAATATGCTCTTCCAATCACATCCGGGAAGAAAAAAAGAATCAGACTGCGGTTAAGAATAAGGTTAGGATACCGGAAAGCGGCCGGAGTTTTATCTTTCAGGAAAGGCGGTATTTTGTAAAGATGAAATGTACTAAGTCTGGCTATGAAGTTTATTTATTTGTTGTTTTTCGGATGATAATAGTTTTCGTGTATTAGCTGACTGACCCGGGCTGGACGGAGCACGCGCCGTCTGCCCGGTGAGCCTGGCAACGTAAAATAAAACCAACGGCCAGGTTTGTTCCAGTTATAGGTGTTTAACACACCTTGGTCCGGGCAGACGGCTTGTAAGCCAAGTACTCAACAAGGCAGTAAAGTCCCCCAATCTACCAAATTGCCTTATTTACCATAATTCCTAATCACTTTCGTGGTACTATGCCGACAGCCCGGCTGCGCCGGACAGCCGGCTTGGGTTTGGGCCGAACACCCATAGTAAAATCGCTAAAGCTCATCTTTATCAATTCCGGCCTGTTTCAAAATGGCGAGTAACGTTCCTTTAGGTAAATCTTTGTTGTGGAAGGGGACGACGACCCGAATACGTTTTTCCGGATGGATAAAAATATGATGCGAACCCTTACTTGTATCCAACTGAAATCCTTTTTTCTCCAGGATTTGAATCAGTTTTTTCGAGGTGAATGAGGGTAAAGAACCCATTCAACTATATTGTTACGGAATACTCCAGGGTGTCTTGATCATCAGGCACCGGCTCATTATGAGCTTGTAGACTTTCTATATACAATTCAATGGATTCCTTAGCCATTTGCTTAGCTTCATCCACGTCTTCACCGTAGGTAATACAACCCGGCAATGCCGGCACAATAGCTGTATACCCCCCCTCCGGCTCCTTTCTTAGTAATATTCGATAAGTCTTTCCACTCATATTGATTTTATATCAATGTGATCATGAACATCTTGTGATACATTACAAACGCCTTCCCTTAAATCAAAATTTCA
This sequence comes from Balneolales bacterium, assembly GCA_007131535.1. Taxonomy (GTDB): domain Bacteria; phylum Bacteroidota; class Rhodothermia; order Balneolales; family Natronogracilivirgulaceae; genus SLJN01. Next base: position 7,538 of record SLQI01000446.1, read on the forward strand.
AATGATTGGCTTTGTGCCCATCTCATAACCTTCAAATCATGAGCACTCCGAAATGACCGAATGTGAGAATATTGATAAAACGAGCTTAAGTTATTTAGTTTTTTAAAATCTCACCGTACCATTGACAGATTGATTTTTAGCCGCGGATTTTCACGGATAGAGCGCGAATTTTTATGTGTTGATAGTTCAACAACATAGCCGAGGTAATAAATCAATAACTTTCCCAATAGTACCGCAACCTCATCAGGGCAGTAAAACCCCCTATCTACCAAATTACCTTATTTACCTTAATTCCTAATCACTTTCGTGGAACTGTGCCGACAGCCCGGCTGCGCCGGACAGCCGGCTTGGGTTTGGTGGGTAAGGTGCTACTTCACCAGCATCATTTTGCCGGTTTTAACTGCGGACGGAGCATAGAGGCGGTAAATATACATTCCACTGGAAAGCCGGGAACCGTCAAAATTAAACTCGTGGGTGCCCGCGTTGAGATTTTGATCCACCAAAGTATTGACTTTCCTTCCGTTTATGTCGTACACAACCAAACGTACATTACCGGGTTCGGGAAGTTTAAACCCAATGGTGGTTACCGGATTAAACGGGTTGGGATAGTTGCTTTTTAAAACCAGTTCTTGGGGTAACTCAGGATCAACTTTGGCGTCGACGGCGACATTTTCCTCAATCTCAAATGTGCCGGTACCGGTGGAGCCGGGGGTGCCCGCAAATTCATCCAGACGTGCCGAAAGCAGGGTGATTTCAGAGTCGTTATGCTCTGTCGGGTTAAAGCGCATATTGAGCAAAGGTCCCTCTCCAAAAAGATTTCGACCGGATATGGCAACATATAGGGTGTCAACGTGCCGGTGTGTGCCGGCAATGGCATCATCCAGCGGTTCTTTGAGCTTGAGCTCCTGAAATTCAATCCAATGAGGCAGCTCCAGGTTGAACGTCAAGGCGTAGAACTCTTCTTCAATACTCTCCTCTCCCACCTCCATAGAGAGTTGAAGATCCAGATCTTTTTTAGTTTTGGGGGTTTCCGTCAGAAGGTCGAGCGACCAGGAGACATCAGGGAAAGAGCCGGGGTCAACCCGCTCTGATGCCAGTGCTTCAGGTGGCTCAAAAACCGAAGCTTCCGGACCAAAACCGGTACCGCTTTCATCAACAGGAAACGAGCCGAGCGTTCCGTCGATATGGCGCAGAATGAGCGACCCGTCGTAGGCGGATAACTCTCCGTCTCCGCTCACATCACCCCGAAAAAGCCGGCTGGCCGTGTTGGATTGCTGACTGACCACATGCTGCAACAGGTTTTCGACGTCATCTTCATTTACCTCGCCACTATCATCAAAATCACCGTAAGCGACCGACTCAATTTCCTCTCCGGCGCCCACAACAAAGCGATACCGGCCTTCGCCACCTTCCCGGCTCCCCGTTAGTACAACACGTACTTCCTCAAGCTCTGATGTCTCCCAGCCGGTGTCGATCAAGTCGGGTTGATCCTCGGAGGCAGGCCAGATCAACTCTTCAAAATCTCCGTCTTTAGTAACAGCCAGCAGACCAACGCCCAGCCCGTTACCATCCGCATATAATCCAATGCGAAATGTACCATCGCTGTTTTCGTCCGGCTGATAGCGGTAGTATCGGGCATCGTAATCGGCAAGGGTGAATTCATCCCGGAATCCGGCGGGAATTTCAGTATCTTCGGTCAACATAGCTTCCGGGTAAGCGTCTCGGTCCCGGAAACCGTAATTCTCAATGGAGCGGTCGCCCGATGAAAGATGCCAGATATGGTTGCGAATGCGGTCGGTTTGCAGAGCCTCAGAATTTCGGGATAAAGCTTTGGCTTCTGGGACACTTCGGCTTGAATCCTCTTCCAGATGCTGCCATACCTCCCGCCAGAAATCAAGGCCCAACTTTTCGTAATAGTACAAAAACCAGGTCGCCTGCCAGTACGCGCCGGGCGGTCCATCATGCGGCCGTGTGAATATCGAATTGATGCTGCTTAAATAATTGTGATAGTCGTTAACATAGGGAAACACGACCTCTTCCACCATTACCGCATCCATCTCAATCCATTCAAAATCACCGGATGGTCCGCTCCATCGCGTGTACTGATATTGAATGGCATGTTGGATTTCATGGGCAATGGTGACTTTTAAAGCCCCCATTTCGTGGCCTTCCGGATCATCATTATCGGGAAAATCCTCATACGAGTTGCGCACTTCAATTTCCGTGGTATTCTCTGAACTAATAGAGCGAGTACGCCCATATACCCCTTCATTTAAGTCTTTAAAATAGATTGGGTAGACTGCATTGTCGTCATATCGCGGGTCTTTAAAACCGTTTTCCTCCACCAACACCTGGTAACTCGAATCCGCAATCTCCCCTGCCCGTTCAACATAGTCCGGAATGCCGGTTCCGGTGGTGTCGGTAGTATCCACGGCATCATCTCCCTCGGTAAAATAGAGCAGTTCAAACACTCCGGAGGGGGAAATATAGGTTTCGGGTTCCTCGGTTTCATCGGGGCTTATCATCTCTAAAATTTCACTTTCCGCAGCCGGGGAAAGCTGGTCTCGGTTTCGTTCAAATTCGGCGATAAGCGGAGTAAGGCAACGGTAGGGGGAGGTGCCCGATGAGATATTCCGGGTATCCAAAATTTGGAGATCTCCGGTGATTCGGTCATCCCACCCGAACCCCAGCCGGAATCGCTGCAGCAGCCCTTCTTCGTAGGTAATCGCTCCATCCTCTACCTGTTGATGGATGGACTCAATCACCAGTCCCGAATGGTCATGGGAATGTTGACCGCCGGCAGCTGATATGCCGGAGATGAGCACTATAATTGTTATGATGGACGTTCGGTACAACTATGCAGCCGCTCTTTGTGCGGAATGTGGTGGTTGAATGAGTAACATAGGCTACAGGGGTATTTCAGCCTGTCGATCAATATAATTAAACCTGTTGAATTCAGCTAAATTCAGTGTAAATTTCACATTATGAACGAAGTCATCCTCTATTACAATTTTTCACGGATCGATGATCCCGAATCGTTTGTAGATCAGCATAAAGCAAAATGCCGCGAGCTGGGCTTGCTTGGGCGGGTTTATGTATCCGAAGAAGGTATCAACGGAACGCTGGCCGGCCCGCAAGCCAATGTAGCGGAGTACAAAACTTATCTGCGTTCCATAGATGGTTTTGAGGATACGGAGTTTAAGGAGGATGAATCCGAAACCATCCCGTTCGCCAGGCTGATCGTAAAACAGCGCCCTGAAATTGTGACGCTGAAGGCCGGCGAAGATCTCGATCCCAAAACCGAAGGTGGACGCTATCTGAGCCCGCGGGAATGGCGGGAAGTGCTGGAAAGCGGTGAGGATATCCAGATTATTGATGTGCGAAATGATTACGAATCCCGAGTCGGGCATTTTGAAGGGGCGATCACCCCGCAGGAAAAGAATTTCTACGACTTCCCGAAGTGGTTGGAAGAAGCCGATCTGGATAAAAACAAGAAAACGCTGATGTACTGTACCGGCGGCATCCGGTGTGAGAAGTTTTCCATTCTCATGCAGAAGAAAGGGTTTAAGGATGTAAACCAGCTTCACGGAGGCATCCTGAACTACGCCAAAGAAGAGGGCGGTAAATATTTTCGCGGCAAATGTTTTGTGTTTGATGATCGCCTGGTGGTTCCGGTGAATCCGGAGGATGAGGAGCCGATTGCTCATTGTGAGATCACCGGAGAGCCGTGTGATATGTACATCAACTGCGCCAATATGGAATGCAACAAGCTGTTTATCTGCTCACCGGAAGGCGCCCGGCAGATGGAAGGCTGCTGCAGCGAAAAATGCCGGCAGAGTGAATACAAACGCCCCTTTGACCCGCAACAGGCCTACGCGCCGTTCCGCAAATGGTACCACTACTTTGATGATGAATTCAAAGAGCGCAGGCTCCAGCACGAAAATCAGGCTGATTGAGCCCTACCCGTACCGGTTTACGGTAAGATGCGGCAGCCGGGACGGTGGAAAAACGGTGGGTAGCGTGCTGCATGAACGCATGCCGGGGCGCCCGATGGAACGGTGGCAGAACCTGGCCGAAGCAGGCCGGATTTGTCTGAACACGTTTCCGGTCCGGCCGGATCAATCTGTTACGCGGGGGGATGAAATCACGATAGACGTTCCAAGAGTGGTCGAGCCCGCCGTGCCCGATGATGTGCGCATCGTCGATGAGTCCGCGGATTACCTTGCGGCTTATAAACCGGCACCGATGCCGGTACACCGGGGCGGCCGCTATCATCATAATTCGCTTCAGGCGATACTGGAAGCCCGAACCGGCCGGCGTCTGAAAATCATCCACCGGCTGGATGTGGTTACCACCGGATTGGTGCTGTTCGGCAAAACCAAAGGTTTTACCGCCTATGCTCAGAGAGCCTTTGCACAGGAACAGGCCGAAAAACACTATGAAGCGATGGTGGCGGGAGAACCCGGCTGGGAGCAAACCGAATGCAGCCTGGCGGTCCGGCGGAATAAGGGAATCCGGTTTACGGCGGATCAAAGCGGAGAAGGCAAGCCGGCCCGGACCGTTTTTCAGGTTTTGGAGAAAAACGGGGATACCGCAAAAGTCCGCGCTCAGCCTGTAACCGGGAGAACCCATCAGATACGGGTGCACCTGCAAGCGTTGGGCCATCCCGTTGTGGATGACCCGCTATACGGACCGCACCCACCGGAGTCCGGCACACCGGGGAGCCTCAACCGGCCGATCAGCCTGTGCCATATCCGCCTAAAACTGGACGACAGGCTATCGTGGGAAATATAATTGAACCGCGGATTGAAACCATTTTTTTGCCTCGGATTTACGCGGATGCACGCGGATTTTTATAGGGTGGGGAAATCAAAAATCTGAACTCGTTAATCTGCTATCGTTAATCCCACAGCATAACCAAAAATGCCGGCGCTGAGCATACTAATTTACCTTACTGCCATTCTCAGCCTGGATTTTTGCCACGAATAAACGCGGAAACACAGGGATTTAAAATGATGGTATACCATCCAGCCCGTAACGCGGTTTCTCTTCCCAACTGATAACTGTTAAATGCTTACTGATCACTGACATCATCTTTCCCCTAAAGCCCCAAAATATTGTTTATATTCAAACGGTATACCATGTAGGGCAAAGCAACTCACGCTCCGGTACAAATACACGAAATGCTGAACTTACCACATCATATCACCGCACTGATAATTGGCGTTAGCTTGCTGCTTTCCTCCTGCAGCGTATTTGAAACCCGTGAGGCCGAAGAGCCGGATGATGGTTCCGGCACACCGTTTACAACACCCGTACAGCCCTCGCAGGTCGTGGAAAACCTGCAGTATGC
>SLQI01000009.1 GCA_007131535.1 Balneolales bacterium
GGGAAGGCCACCGTTAACGGAGAAGCCAGGAGACCTGCCATGCATCGAACGTTTGTACAATCTTCGGGTAAAAGATTGCACGAAATGAATACTGATGAATCCATTAACAGTATACCTTTTTGCTGTCGGGATTTTAAATTTTTTATCAGATCCTGATCAGAATCATTCCGATACCCCGGCCGATACCATTTATCTGGATGAAGTTGCCGTAGAGGGTGTACGCATCTATGAGCCTCGAAGCATCCAGCCTCTGCAGGTTCAGCAAATCGACTCTACGACGATCCGGATGTCGGGCGCGATATCGCTGGCTGATTTACTGGAACGCCACTCCGGTGCTCACGTGACTAACTATGGGCCAGCCGGAATTAACAGCATCTCACAACGAGGCATGCCTTCCCGCCATACACAGGTGATATGGAACGGCATCAACATGAACAGTGAAACGCTGGGTAGTTGCGATCTCTCTATTATTCCGGCGGCGATGATTTCAGATGTGGAAATTACTTCATCCGGCAGCGCGAATCACGGCAGCGGAGCGGTTGGCGGACAGGTTCGCCTCAACTCTAACCCGAATACAGGCTTTCAGGTTGCTCAGACGCTCGGAAATATCGGGCAGCGAATTTCTACTGTTGAAGCCGGTTCGGAATGGGGAGACTGGACTTTTTTCGGCCGCGGACTTTATGAAAATTCGGACCATGAGTTCGAGTACGAGGATCCCTTCTCCGATGAGATGCTGACCAGGGAGAATAATGATCTCGAACAGTTCAGCCTGGGTGGAGGAGTTGAAGGCAGGCTCGGCACCACAGAAGTCGAAAGTCAGGTCTGGTGGCTGGATATGTACCGTGGTGTGCCGGGGCAGGCTACCGCGCCTACCCGCCAAGCCTATCAGGAAGATCAGAACCTGCAATGGATGACCCACGTTACTCAGCCGCTTACCGATGGTGTTAAAACCGGTCTGACCAGCTATGTGAAATGGCAGCAGCTCGACTATATTAATCCTTCTTCTGATATCGAGAGTCTGACCGAGAGTCGGGAGCTTCGGTTACGACTGCCTTTGAATTGGAATCCCGCCCCGCAACTCGATATTCGATTAGCCGGGGAAACGGCCAGGGTAGAAGTGGCCTCCAATAACTTCGGCGATAAAAAGCGCCGCGTTAATACCGGTCAGCTTAGCGCTACCTGGCAGCCGTCGCATAGGCTGAGATTATATCCTGAGGTGCGTTTTGATCATTATAATGATTTCGGTGGTGCTATAAGCGCTTCGCTTGGCAGTAACATTGAATTGTTGGAGGATGCCCTGTTTTTTCGCACCTATGCGAGCCGGGATTTCAACGCACCTACATTCAACGATCTCTACTGGCCGCAAGTCGGTAATCCCGATCTCGAACCCGAAACGGCGCACCGGCTTGAAACCGGCTTTTTCTACCAGGTTCAGGGTCCGGTAGCGTTGCGGTTTGATGCGCTGGTTTTTGCCAACCGGTTGGAAGAAGGCATTGAATGGCGACCGGTAGACGGCAGCTGGAGTCCGGCCAATGTGCAGCAGATCAACGCCCGGGGAGCTGAACTTGAATCTACGGTGATGGCTTATTTCCGGGGGTTCGGAATCGACTGGACTAACCGGTATAGCTACACCCGGTCTGTGTATGGTGCAGGGCATAACCACGAAGGCAATCAGCTGCGCTTTATGCCGCGGCACCATTTTACGACTCGGTTGAATGTGAAGCGTGATTCTCTCACGATTTCAACCGGCTGGTTCGGAGTCGGTCGCCGGTTCGCATCACCCGAAAATGAGCGATTTGATTCTGTGGATCCCTACCACGAATGGGATATTGCTATAGCCTGGGAACGGGATTTCTACGGTGTTACGACCAACTTTCGGTGGAATATCCAGAACATTCTGAACCGGCAGCATGAAGTAGTGCCGAATTATCCACTGCCGGGCCGGCATTACATGTTCACACTATCCATATCTGTTTAAACCCTAATTCGACCTGCGCTACTTATACACTTAACAGGTCGATAAATAATACGATTACACGATAACCCAAATCATTAAAAATCATTATGATGTTAAGAACTGTACTTACACTTATTGCCATCTCATTTATCTTTTTTTCCTGTGATCTGGAAACCGGAATGGATGAGAATGGAGACACCGAGGAAAGCAGCAAAGTTTTCATTCTAAATGAAGGGCAATTCGGCAATTCCAATGCTGAAATTACAGCGTATGAACCTCAAACCGGTGAGATCAACCCTCAGTATTTTAATCAGGTGAATGATCGGCAGCTTGGTGATGTAGGTCAAAGTATGACGGTAATTGATGACGAGTTGTTTATTGTTGTGAATAACAGTCACCGAATCGAAGTGGTGGATCCTAACAGCCTTGAGCTGCAAGGAAGTATTGAAATTCAAAAAGAGGCCAGCCCGCGTGTAATTGCGGACCGGGGCAATGGTGAGGCTCTTGTGGCCAACCTTTTCAGTGATTCATTGGCTGTGGTAGACCTGAATAGCTATGAACAGACCGGGTGGATCAATGTAGAAAACGGTTCCGACAATATAGCGGTGGATGGGGATCATGCTCTCATTCATCAGAATGAATACAATTTTGAGACCGAAAGGGTGGAAAACTGGATCATCCATTTCGATCTCGAACAGGAGGAGACCCTCAATACACTTGAGTTTGACGGTGAACCGGTTGCCTTTGCCACAGACGCAGAAGGTTATGTTTGGGTAAAGGTTTCCAATGAGGAAAGTCCCTATCTGAGTGTGCGTGATGTAACCGGTGGAGAGGAAGCAGACCGGTTTGACCTGCCAGCAATGGTTTCCTCAATCGCGTTTGACGAAGACGGCGGACGCCTTTTTGCCGCTACATACCAGGGCATCATGATTCTGGATACTGAATCAGGCGAAATCATTGATGAGTCGTTTGTTGAAGCTGATGGCCTGTCTACTATCGGTTTTGATCACATTACACGGGAGTATGTTCTGGCCGCAAGCGCACCGGATTTTGAAACACGCGACGATGTCTTTGTATTTGACACCGAGGGTAACGCTGTAGACACATTGCAAGCCGGGTATAATCCTCGTGCTTTTCATTTTTCAGAGTAGATCATTGTAATCAAATCAAACTTACATGCCAGGGCAATCCGGGGGATAACCGGATTGCCTTTTTTGATTCCGGGGTTAGCTGTAAGCCCAAAAATCAAAAATCGTACGTAGCAAATCGTCAATCATAAATCAATATAGTTCCGCCTCGAACCCTCTAATTAGGGCCTGTAAGAAAACAGGTAGTATCTTAAAAAATGCCAATATCTGGTGCCGTATATTCGGTAATTCAGGTAATTGGGTTTAAAGCAACTCATGGAGCCAAATACCCAATTTTTCTTAATCTA
>SLQI01000078.1 GCA_007131535.1 Balneolales bacterium
TTAAGCCTTATGAACGGCCAGGCGGGAGTTTTTTAAATTAACCGAAACCAAAACAGGAATAGATATGAATCACCTAAAGAACCCCTTAAATAAAGCAATAACCGGACTTGCCGCATTTGCAATGGTCCTTACCTTGACGTACTGTGACAGCCCCATGGAAGACTCCGGAACGTTCCGGGTTTTCATGCACGACGAAGAGGGTAACTATGATGCCGTAAATGTCGAAGTTCAGCGCATCGAGGTCAACAATCAGGAAGATGAAGAAGAAGGCTGGCATACCATTGCGGAGCCGGATCAGGTTTATGATCTTCTTGAATATACCAACGGAAATATGACGGTACTGGGTGAAGCTGAGCTTGAAGCAGGCACGTATCGTCAGATTCGCATGATCTTAGGTGAAAACAACTCGGTTACAGTTGATGGGGAAACCTATGATATGATGGTGCCAAGCGGTGCACAGACCGGCTTGAAACTCAATATCGATGCTGAGATCGAGACGGGCATGGATTATGAGCTGATTCTCGATTTTGATGCTGATCGGTCAGTTGTTAAGCAGGGTGAAGCTCCCGGAGAGTCATCGTATTTACTGAAACCGGTAATCCGGGCTGTAAGTCAGGCCGTATCGGGTAATATTGAAGGCGAAGTTGATCCCCATGACTCTATAGAACGAGTATATGCTCTGGACGGAGATGAAGAAGTGACTTCAGCTGTTCCGGAAGAAGATTCCGGCTATTTTATGCTCATGAGCCTTGAAGAAGGTACATACGATGTTCAGTTTGTACCTGAAGATGGCTATGAAGAGTTGGTTATTGAGGATGTTGAAGTAACGGCCGGTGAAAGCACCGATCTCGAAACCGTCGAAATAAGTGAGGAAGATTCTGACGAGTAATAACCACTGAGGTTAGTTAAATCTTCATTAGCCGTTCCACGGTACCCAGGGAGAGAACAGACGATTGTTACCTACCACCTGCCTGTTCTGTTCTCTCCCCTTTTTTTCTATGAGAGCATTCATCAAAAAGAGCAACTAAATGCCAAGAGATCAAAATGGTATAAAAACTTTATATACCTGTGAATTCCAGGCTGCCCATTTGCAATCGATCCCGGCTTTTATCTTTTAAGTGTTGCAGACTTGGATGATCCAGCTCAACAACTTTGAGATATTTCTCAGCAGCCCGAGAGTTTTTACCTGAAGCCTCCAATGCTTTTGCCAGATAGAATTGAAATATCGGATTATCAGGAAATTGTTCACAGAGGGGCTCGATAACACGGACGGCTTCTTCCGGTTTATCTTCTTTAAGATAGAGATACGTCAATATCATCCGCGCGTCGCCGGAAACCTTACTGCCGTCTTTACTTGCTTTTTCCAGCAATTCGAATCCTTTATTTTTCTCCCCGCTTACTCCCGCTATGGATCCAAGCCAGCGGAGTGACCGCGGAATGGTACCGCTCATATAGTTAAACACGCCCTGACCGATGAGCGCATTGGGGTCGTTACTTTCCATCCCCATTAGTTTACGTGAATATCGGTACCCGTCAATACCGCTGCTCATAGCGGTTCGGTAGTGACCTTCGTTGGCAGCTACCAGGCTTCGGTAACCATATAATCCGCCAAGCATCAGAACCGAAGTCGTATCATCCGGAGCTTCTTCGAGCCGGCGTTTGGTCACCGTAATAGCTCGCTCGGATTGGTTCAGAAATTCATCAGCGGCTGCGGCTTCTTCACCTGCGAAAAAATATGTCCAGAAGGGCTTCATGGCCCGGAAGAAATAAGCTTCCGGTCTGTCGGGATAATTCAGGATAAGCTGCTGAAAGATCGACTCGGCTTTCTCCCAATCGGCCATATAAAAAGCTTCTACCCCGGAATCCAGCTCTTCAAAGTACCGGGATTCCGAAGCAGAAGCTTCGTCAATGTTCTGTTCTGTTAAGAAAAGGGCAAAAAGTAATACAGCGGGTGAAATTAACATAAAAACTGAGCTGATGAATATCATGGGATGTAATAGATAAACCTCAGCTCAGTAGTTCTATTATTCGGTTTCACCGGGGATATGCGTTTTTCCTACCTTGCCTTCCATGCTACCGATTGCAACGGTTACGGCACAGTTACCGATCACGTTAACGGCGGTGCGGCACATATCCATAATCCGCTCGATACCGAGTACAAGCGCAATTCCTTCAACCGGAACATTGATGGCCTGAAGTACGATCACCAGCATGATGATACCGGCGGCAGGAACACCTGCGGTACCGATACTGGCGAGAACGGCCGTCAGAATAATGGTGAGCTGTTGCGCCAGCGTCAGATCCATGCCGATTGCCTGGGTAATGAATACCGCCGTTACGGCCTGATAAACGGCAGTGCCGTCCATGTTAAGGGTGGCGCCAACCGGAAGGACAAAACTGGTGACTTCTTCGTTTACCCCAAGGCCTTTCTCACAACGCTCCATCATTACCGGAAGCGTAGCCAGACTGGAGCTGGTGCTGAATCCCAACAGAATAGCCGGCCGGATTCCTTTAAGAAACCGGATCAGCGTCATATCGCTGTATATCTTGAAAAGGGTGAAGTAGACGATAAAGGTGTGTAACAGCAGACCGATGATAACGGCAATACCATACCAGCCGAGCGCTTGCAGGAGTTCGAGAGTGCGGCCCATGTCATCCCCGCCGAGCTCAACCATAACATTCGCGATGAGCGCAAACACCCCGTATGGGGCCAAAATCATGATAAAATCCACAATTTTGATGATGACATCGTTCAGCGCATCGAAGATGTTAATCAGGGGCTGCGCTTTTTCTTGTTTGATGTAGATTAAACCGATTCCGAGTAGAATAGCTACAAATACAACCTGCAGCATATTGGCATTTTCGGAAGCGGCGGCAAAAAAGTTTTCGGGGACGATATCCACAAGAAACTGCAGCGGCCCGCGATCCACAACGGCTTCGGCATCTTCGTCGGTCCCTTCAATATCCTGCTGATAGGATTCCATAAGGGTTTGCTGAGTTTCGGGCGGAAGTGCATCGCCGGGAGCCATTATATTTACCACCAGCAATCCAATGATGATCGCAAATACCGAGGTGACAATATAAATCCCGATGGTTTTTCCCCCCATCCGGGATAGTTTGGTAACGTCATTCAGGTTGGCAATTCCCACCACCAGTGAAGCGAGCACCAAAGGAATGGCAATGAGCTGCAGAGCATTGATGAAAATATCACCAAAAGGTCGAATGAAGTTGTCTGTAAAATCCGCCAATCCGGCCTGAATTGCGAAAAGGCCCCAGGCCAGACCTAATATCAGTCCTATTATAATTTGCCAGTGTAACTTTTTATACCAGGGCATATCCTATTTGGTTTAAATCATGTGAAAAAGCAACAA
>SLQI01000337.1 GCA_007131535.1 Balneolales bacterium
CTCACTATTTATTGAGGCTGACCGGCTGGTTAGCTGGGAAGTGACATTTATAGGGCTGGTGGCGTTTCTGGGTGTAATCGGCACCGGTTTAACAACCATTATCTGGTTCTGGTTGCTTCAAAAATATAATGCCGGGAGTCTTTCTCTCTATCTGTTTTTGATCCCGGTCTTTGGCCTGTTAATAGCATTTATAGTGTTTAATGAAGGTCTGCAACTGTTTGAAATTATCGGTATCACGCTTGCCATTATAGCGATTGGATTGGCGGTTGCCAACGAATACAAAGTGCAGAATTAATGAAAGCCAGAGAAATATTAAAACGCAAACAATGAAACCATGATGGATAAGTGATGAAGATCAATAGCCAAGAGAAAGGAATTTTGATTGTCGGGGGTTACGGCCATGTGGGGCGCTTGATCGCGAAGGACATGGCGCCGCGATTTCCGGGACGAGTGGTTGTGGCCGGCCGTAACGGTGAGCGGGCGCAGGCATTTGCTGAAGAGCTGGGAAATGGTGCTCGCGGTATAGCACTCGATGCGACCGATTCAGCCGCAGTGGAGAAAGCCCTTGAAGGTATGATGTTGGTAATCTCCTGCATCGACCAGGAAGAGCCGCACCTGCTCCGCTCAGCTGTAGCGGGCGGCCTTACATACATAGACATCTCGGCTGAACTTGACTTATGGGAGCATGCTCGTGAACTCGAAGACGAAGCGAAGCAAAACGGAGCACGTGTTCTTATAGGATCTGGCCTCGTACCCGGCACTGCGGGAGTAATGGCCAGGAAGGCAGTAGCTGAGACCGGCCCCGGAAGTACATTGGATGTCGGTATTCTCTTGAGTATAGGTGACAATTTCGGAACCGCCGCGCTCGACTGGATGATCGGTGCATCCGGCCGTGAGTTTACCATAAGCGAAAATGGACGGAACCGGCAGGTACGGGCAATGGCTGAGAAGAGGCGTATGGTTTTCCCCAATCCGGTTGGTCAACGTACCGTCATGCGTTTTGCAATTCCCGATCAGGTTTACTATCCGGAGACGCTGGGTGTTCGCCGTGCGGGAAGCTGGGTAGCACTGGAACCTGGCTGGATCGCAACGTTTTTTACACTATTTGTGCAATCGGGACTTCTCCGTTTATTGCAACGACTGCAATTACAACGTGGGTTAACAAGCGCGTTCGAATGGCTGCAACGACGATATGAGGGGCGGAACACCTATGTTCTGACGGTCAAGGCGGAAGGCCCCGATGGAGCGGTAAACCTATATATAGCCGATCGTGACGAGTCCGGTGGCACAGCAGTTAGTGCAACTATCATGGCCGAAGCACTTTTGCAGGATACTAATATTAAACCAGGTGTCTGGCTTCCGGAGCAGGTTTTTGAGCCCGCACCATACTTTAATGAATTAGAAAGGCGGGGAATTGCGTTGCAGGAACTAAGTGTGCAGCCTGAAGACCACAAACATCATCACCTAAACAAACCTGTATCACAACATTGAGCATGATGCTGAATAGCGGAGCTTTAAAACGTAGTTGCGGCCTTACATTAGCAGTCACCTCATTAATCTTGCTTGCCTGTACGAGTGAAGAGTCACAAGAGGAAGTTGTAAGTGAACGAGAAGTTCCCGAGGGTAGTGAATCCGAATTCGATCAGGACTGGTATGATCTTGAGGAAGCACAACAACTCGCCGCCGATAATGACCGGCGGATACAGGTTTTCTTTTATGTGGACTGGTGCCATTACTGCCGCAGGATGGAAATGGAAACGTATACCGATGAAGGCGTCCGGGAAGGCCTGTCTTCATGGTTTTATCCGGTAAGTATAAATTCCGAATCTTCGGATACCGTAAAGTTCAATAATACCCGATTTACTGAAGAGGAGCTGGCAGAAGAATTCGGGGTAACCTCATTCCCGACTATCGTTTTTCTTGATCCGGACGGGGAGGAATTTGTTCGGGAGAATAGGTTTATAGAGGCTGATTCCTACCGGCAAATGCTCAGGTTTCTGGGTACGCATGCCTATAAAAATCAAAGTTTTGAAGAATTTAAAGAAAACTGAATACTGAAATATTAACATAGAAAAAAAGAAAATGACGTACAGAGGATTGACGATTTTAATGATTTGCCTTTTCCTGGCCGGTGGACTTTATGTCGTATATAATGCGGCTGCATCAGACCCGAAAGCAGATCCCGAAGACATTGAAATTACCATGTACCGCGGAGAGGGCTGCGATTGCTGCGTTGATTGGGCTGATTACCTGGAGGAAAAAGGGATGACGATAATCGACCGCAAAGTAGGTAACCTGCCCGAAGTCAAACAGCAATACGGTGTGCCCGGAGCGTTTCACTCCTGCCATACCGGAGTGGTGGACGGCTATGTGGTTGAAGGGCATGTGCCGGCGAGCGAAATTCAGCGATTGGTGGCACAGCAGCCGGATGCCATCGGCATAGCCGTACCCGGAATGCCGGCCGGTTCGCCGGGGATGGAAGTCGGTCACACCGAACCGTACGAGGTGCTGCTTTTCAATCGTGAAAAGTATTCGGTGTTTGCAGAGTATTGATCCTCCCCCTATTATGTAAGCTGCATAATTAGTGCCTGTAAGAAAGGAGGTAGTGTCTGTAAGAAAACGCCAAGATCAAGGCGCGCGAAGCTCCCAAAAAGCGCAATGTACAAAGCGTACATGAGCATTTTGGGACGAGCGGAACGCCGATATTGGCATTTTCTTACAGACACTAATTAATCAAAACATATAAATATGCAGCTGTTATTAATTCTTCCTGACTGGCTTCCCAATATCCATCCGTTGGTGATCCATTTTCCCATCGCCCTGTTGGCAGTGGCTGTACTGGGGGATCTGATCCGCCTGGTATTTACAGAGAGCAGCTGGCTTAATAACTCTGTGGTTGCCGGCTATATACTGGGGACCATCGGGCTGATTTTCGCCTTTGTAACCGGCCGAAATGCGGCGGCAACCGTTGAAGTGACAGGTGAGGCGTTTTCCGTTCTGGCTTCCCATGAAAACTGGGCATTAGCCACCATGATCTTTTTTCTGATCTTTACAACGCTCCGCGTAACGGCCGCATGGGTGCAGCAAGATCACCATAGACCGGTTTTGGCCGCTCTTTTCGGGCTTGGTTTTATAGGTATGATTATGGTCTGGATAACCGGGGATCGTGGTGGTGAGCTGGTGTTTCGGCACGGTACGGGAGTGGAAGCGGTGGAGGACTTGCAGCAACGGCTTGCACGGTTAGAGGATGAGCTCGAAGAATTCCGGGGAGCGGCCTCGCCTCAGGTAGCCGACGACGGCTCCTGGATCTGGCGTATTGCCCCCGGTTCGGACCGGGCCATGCGTGAAGCTTTCCAATGGATTGC
>SLQI01000220.1 GCA_007131535.1 Balneolales bacterium
CGCTGAGCATACTAATTTACCTTACTGCCATTCTCAGCCTGGATTTTTGCCACGAATAAACGCGGAAACACAGGGATTTAAAATGATGGTATACCATCCAGCCCGTAACGCAGTTTCTCTTTCCAACTGATAACTGTTAAATGTTTACTGATCACTGACATCATCTTTCCCCCAAAGCCCCAAAATATTGATTATATTCAAACGGTATATCATGTAGAGCAAAGCAACTCACGCTCCGGTACGAATACACGAAATGCTGAACTTTCCTCATCATATCGCCGCTCTGATCATTGGCGTTAGCTTGCTGCTTTCCTCCTGCAGCGTATTTGAAACCCGTGAGGCCGAAGAGCCGGATGATGGCTCCGGCACGCCATTTACAACACCCGTACAACCTTCGCAAGTCGTGGAAAACCTGCAAAATGCGGTGGCGGATATGAATGTGCAGAACTATGAGCGGAGCATTACACAGGCGGGATTCAGGTATCAGCCGAATTCGGACTCTCAAAGCTCCGATCCCGAATTATGGGCAAGCTGGGGAGAGGAAGAAGAGCTCGACTATTTTCGGAACATGGCTTCATCAGCATCCGGACTCTCCGGTCATCAGCTGCAGCTTGAAAATGTGAGCAGCAACCAGGAATCCGAAACCGAGTACCAATACGAGGCCGATTACGCGATCACTGTGGTGCACGACCGCGGCAATGACGTGGCCCCGACGGTGGCCCAGGGCAGAATGATCCTGTACATGGAGCGCGGAGAAGACGACCTGTGGGAAATTGTGGAGTGGTACGATTTCAGTGAGGGCTCCGATTTTACCTGGAGTGATTTCCGGTCGACGTTTATTCAGTGACGGGTGGGGTTGGTTGTTGGGGGATGCGCAGGTTCATCTCGGATTTTGTTCCGGGAAAATTGAACTTGTCCTGCGAAAGAGTCGAAATCAGGCTGATAAAACTAAGCCAATCCTAAATTTATCAAACCTGAGTTCGATTATTCCTGCTATTTAGATACTTGCTTTAAGTGGTTGTAAATTTGTTGCTTATATTGTCCTTTCGTTCTTTTTGATTGATCAAAACCAAAAAAATCACCGCCGGTCGAGGGCCTCCCGGCCCCGGCCCGCTATCACCTCCGCGTCCCCGCGGATAATACCCCAAAAACGCCATCAGGTCTTTCGGACGCTGACGGGTTTTTTAGATATTACCCTTTCATCAAACCGGGTTCTCCCTCCTCGCCGGTGCGGAATCTTTTTTTAACGCTCCACTACATCGATTTTCTTATCGGCTTTTCCTCGAAAGGCCGGACTCTTATCATTCTTATTGCTTACACTCCGGTTTGTTTTCGTTAGCATGCAATTAGAATTGATCTCAGGTATCAAGCACAACACTGCCCGTTTCAGTAAAATCCGGCAGCATTGTGCTTAAATTTCCCGGTTTTAGAATCAGCTTCCGCCGAACAACGATTTAATTTTGCCCCAGACACCTTTCTTGCCGGCTTTTTCCAGTTTATCCATGTCGGGACTTTTGACGTTGTCGATCAGCTCTTTGCGGCTGTCGGGCTTTCGGCCTCCTTTTTTCTCCTGAGCCGGTCCACGACGTTTTTTATGGGGAGGTGGTCCGCCTTTGCCTTTTGGAGGTCCGCTTTTGCGGCGGTTGTCATCGCCTTGCTTTTTGGGTCCTCTGCCTTTGGTGCCGGGTTTTCCCTTGGCCGGGGGTTTACCGGATGATTGCTGCTCGCCGTCCTGCCGGGGTTTTCCCTTTCCGCGGCTCTTTCCTTGCGGTTTTGGTGTGGATTGATCATCCCCCTGTTTTCCTTTCGATGGCTGATCGCCGCCTCGACGCTTGCGTCCGCCGCGCTTACCGCGTTTACGGTGTTGATTATTATCCTTCTCCTGCCGGGAGTCGGACTCCTCGTCCTGTTTTTTCCGGGAATCTTTACCCTGGGTTTTTCCTTTAGCAGGCCGGCCGTTTTTACGCGCTTTTTTCTGATCTTTGGAATCCGAGTCGTCTTTACCGCCTCGTCCGTAAGCAATTTCATCGGGCAGTTCCATCTTCTGGATTTTATCCCCGAGTTCCTTATAGATGTAGTGCATGTACCGGCGGTCCTGACCCGAGACGAACGTAATGGCATCTCCGGTGGCTTCGGCCCGTGCGGTACGCCCTACCCGGTGGATGTAATCCTCGGTATCGTGCGGAACCGAATAGTTGATGACGTGGGAGACGTTATCGATATCAATACCCCGGGCGATAACATCGGTGGCAACGATGATCTTATATTCATTTTTCCGGAATGCTTTTAGAGCAGCTTCCCGTTCTTCCTGGGTGCGGTCCCCGTGGATACTGGTTACATTGGCTCCCTTTTTTTGCAGCTCTTTGGCCAGCACATCAGCGTTTCGCTTGGTCGCGGTAAAGATGATGGCTGAGCTCCACTCCATCGTATCAAACAGATGCAGGGTAAGATCGAGTTTATCTCTTTCGTCCACATTGTAGACCTTCTGGCTGATGCCTTCGGCCGGCTTCATCGGTGAGATGTTAATGCGGACCGGATCAGACATCATGGTGTTGGCCAGCTGCTCGATTTTGGGCGGCATAGTTGCCGAAAACATCAGGTTTTGGCGCTTTTCCGGCAACTTTTTCAATATCGCCTTGATATCGGGGATGAAGCCCATATCGAGCATTCGGTCGGCTTCATCAAGGACGAGGAAGTCGAGCTGACTGAAGTCGATGGATTTAACTTTCATGAAATCCATCAACCGCCCCGGAGTGGCCGTAATGATATTTACATTGTTGGTGATGGCTTTTTCCTGGACGCCCCAGTCTCCTCCGCCGTAGATCGTAGCGGTGGGGATATCGGCATGGTAGCCCATACTCCAGAATTGCTCATCAACCTGTTGAGCCAGTTCGCGGGTCGGGGTTATAATTAAAGCCTGAATGGCTTTTTTGCGGTTCTTGAAAACCTCGTTGAGGATCGGTATGGCAAAAGCTGCCGTTTTCCCGGTTCCGGTGGAGGCTGATGCGAGTATATTTTTGCCCTCCAGTATCAGAGGGATGCCTTTCTGCTGAATTTCAGTCGGCTTTTCAAAGCCTACATCTTTAAGGCCATCTAAAACTTCCTGTGTGAGATTAAATTCAGAAAAGGAAGAAATTTCTTCTGTTACTGCGTTTTCTGCTTCTTTCACTTGTACAATTTCTCTTTTGGATTAAAAAATTCGCGCGCCACAGCCCTTCTGTTGCCTCTATTAGTTGGATAAATGTAAGGCGGCGTCGCTGCGTTTAGTCAGAAATCCTTTGCCCGGCAGAAAAATATGCGGCGATCTATTTACTATTATATAAGTGACAAATGTTCTGATGAAGATGAATCTCTTAATAACAGTTCAACTCAATATGCCGCGGATTGATCGTCAATCGTACATCATACCGAATTAGGCCTGCCGGTAATTCAAAGGGAGACAGTTTCCGGTTTGGAAAAGAACAATTATAAAATTAATAAATGTAATTCGGGTGAGTATATCGGTATCACAACCTTTTAAATTACGGTTCCTAAGAAAATATCACCAGACAGAACCTCAATTAATAAGAAAGGAGCCGATTTAATCAACCCGATATCCTACCCAATAACGCATTTGAGTACACTCTCTTATCCATTACCTTGATTTTGCTGTGTATCCAGGATTTCAGGTGGTTGTGTAAAGGTCGGTGACGCCTCCGGGGCCGGTAGCTGCCGGTAATAATACAATACCACAAAGATGAGCAGGATGATCATCAAGCTACCGGTTATGCCGCCTTCCGGACCGAACCGGTCTCCGGTAATCCACTCCGGCCCTTCAATGATTAGTTGAATCACCGACTCTCTGGGCGGATTGCCGCTGACCGGAAAACCAAACAGCCCCCCCTGGAAAAAATTCCAGCTGAAATGCAGGCCGATCGGTAAAGCGAGGCTGTTGGTAAGAATATAGGGCAGCCCCAGCAGCACACCGGCCAGTGCGATATTGAATGTGGAAATCCAGGTGGCGTAGGGGTTCCAGGCATGCATCAACCCGAAAAATATTGCGGTGATCATCACGGCAGAAAAAGCGGCTGTACTGTTATCAATCGAACCCGTACGGAGGCCCTCGGCCAGGTTTTTGGTCTGATAACCCCGGAATAACAATTCCTCATAAAACCCGACTGCGAGCATCATCAAAAAATAGCCGCTAAGGGTGATCAGATAGTGGTTATTTTGCGATCGCTCCCAGCCCCAGCCGTTGAATTCAGCCCAGCCGGTGCCGAGATAGATTAAGAACAGCGCAAGCATGGCTGCCAGACCGAGGATCGTACCGAACAAAAAATCCCGTCCCCACGAGGCGGAAAGCGATAGTCCGTACTCACTCAGCTTTCGGCGGTCGAACAGGCTGGCTGCAATCCATACACTTAGCGTGATGATTCCTCCGTAGACAATATATAGCAGATGACCACTGCCCGGCCATCCGCTTAATGCGACCTGCCAGAAGGTGAGAAGCAGAATCAGCACGAAAACCTGTAAGGCCAGCCGCCATCCGGCGCGGGGTCTGCCGTCCCCGGGATTTACGAAAACGGACCATCGGGATTCGATGTCACCCATAAGAGTATATGATTTGCAGTTTTATTTGCTAATTTTACCCGGCAAAACATTATGGCGTAAAGCCAATGCCGTGTTGCGGAACGGTTAGATTTGGTTTAAGCTTGTTGCTTTAAGTGAAATTACCATAGCGCGAAGTTTTGACCCGCTAATGATAAAGTAAATAATATTTTTATGTGTAGAAGATATGCCTTGTACTCGGGTAAGAAGGAAATTGAAGAACATTTCGGAGCAGAGACCCGTGAACATGCCGAGGACAGCTATCAGCCCAGGTACAATGTTGCCCCGGGGGAAATAATGCCTGTGGTTTTGATGAGTAAAACCAGGGAAAAAGGAGTCGGCGCCCTGCAGTGGGGGCTTATTCCACGGGAGGCACCGGATGACTCGGCGGCCCGGGAACTTTTTAACGCTCCAAGTGAAGAGTTACCCAAAAAAGCGGAATTCAAGAAGCCGTTTCAACGGAAGCGCTGCATCATCCCGGCCAACGGTTTTTTTGAATGGAAGCAGTTGGATAGTGTGAGCTTGCCGTTTTATATCCGCCTGCTCAACCGGGAGTTGTTTGGTATCGCCGGGCTGTTTGATAAATGGGAATCCCCGGATGGTGAGGTGCGATACACTTACACCATCGTAACCACACCGGCCAATGCACTGGTTCAGCCGCTTCATACACGGATGCCGGCCATCCTGCAACCGGAAGATTATGACTTCTGGCTCGATCCCATGAACTCCGACCCGGAGGAGCTGAACGAGCTGCTTCAACCGTATCCGACCGAAGAAATGGCTACCTACCGGGTCACCAACAAAGTGAATTCGGAGGAAAGCCAGGGTGAGGAACTCATACTGCCGGTTATGGAAAAATAAATTCCTGCCGGGTAGAAGAGCTTACGCTTTATTGTGTAGATTGGTCATTATCCTGACTAATTCAACGTTATAATTTCAGTATTTTTCCGCACCGCACGCAGAGGTAAATTTCATCGAAATTTTCCTATGATTTCAGGGTTATAACAACCGAAATCTGGCAGTCAGCCCCGAGCGAAGTATTATTTAGTGTCTGTAAGAAAACGCCAATATCGGCGTTCCGCTCGTCCCAAAAATGCTCATGTACGCTCTGTACACTGTGCTTTTTGGGAGCTTCGCGCGCCTTGATCCTGGCGTTTTCTTACGACACTACCACTTTTCTTACAGGCACTAATTAAAAATTTTTTAGTTTTATGATTATATGAATATCGCAATTGTAGGCTATCCCACATACGGGGGAAGCGGGGTGGTTGCAACCGAACTTGGAAAAGGGTTGGCCCATCGAGGCCATAATGTCCATTTTCTCAGCTATGCCCTGCCCCAGCGCCTGGACAGTATCGAGGCCAATATTTCCTTCCATGAAGTTTCGGTAAACGTTTATCCGTTGTTCCAGTATCCGCCTTACGATCTTGCTCTGGCCAGCTATATGGTTAACCTTGTAGAGCATTCGGATATAGATATTTTCCATGTTCACTATGCGATTCCCCATGCCACCAGCGCTTTTCTGGCTAAGCAGATACTCGGTGAAAAAGGCAGGAATGTGCCGATTATCACCACGCTGCACGGCACGGATATAACGATTGTGGGAAGCGATCCGAATTATACGCCGGTGGTTGAGTTTTCAATTAATCAGAGTAACGGTGTCACGGCGGTGTCGGAATATTTGCGGGATGAAACCTACAAGCGATTTAAAATTACCAACGAAATAGAGGTGATCCCAAACTTTGTGGATATTGACCGGTTCCGTAAATCGGACAAGGAGCATTTCCGGAAAGCCCTGTGTCCCGACGGTGAAAAAATCGTGGTGCACGTCAGTAATTTCCGCAAAGTTAAACGTGTAACGGATGTAGTCGAAGTCTTCTCCCGAATCCGGGATAGCGGAGTGGATGCTAAACTGCTGCTGGTCGGCGACGGCCCGGAGCGGCAAAATGTGGAAGCCAAATGCCGTGAGCTTGAGGTTTGCGCGGATTGCCGTTTTCTCGGAAAACAGGAAAAGGTCGAAGAAATACTATCAATCTCCGATCTGTTTTTAATGCCTTCGGGATCGGAAACCTTCGGCCTTGCAGCCCTGGAAGCGATGAGCTGCAGTGTTCCTGTGATCAGCTCCAATATTGGCGGGCTGCCTTACCTCAACCTCCATGAAGAGACCGGCTATGTGTGTGAACTGGGTGATATCGAGGCGATGAGTAACTATGCCATCAAGTTGTTGAAGGATGAGAAGCTGCACAACCGCTTATCGGACAATGCCCGTAAACGCGCCGAATACTTTGAACAGGGCAAAGTGGTAGAGCAATACGAGGCGTTTTATGAAAGAATCCGGGAAGAGATGCATGCGGGAATAAGCGGTTCGTAGTTTATGGAGAGTGAGGGAGTGGATTTTGAGCTTTGAGGGTTTGTATACCGTTCAAGGTTTAATGTTTAAGGTTCAAGGGCTCAGCTGCTTCCTTGAACCTTGAACCTCTTGAACATTGAACTGCCGTCAGATCTCCCAAAGACAACCCCCAACCGTACTATTACTTTATCCCCCCCAAGTTCCATGAACTAAATTATGACGCATTGCGTTATAGCGGTAAAGCGAAAGGATGCAAGTTATGTCCAGATTGATCAAACGCTATAGCAACAGAAAACTCTACGATACAACGGAGAGCCGATATGTATCGCGGGAGGATATAGCAGAAATGGTTCGCCGGGGCGAATCTGTCAGGATAACTGACAAGGACGAAACCGAAGATCTGACTTCTGCAATTCTTGCTCAGATTATTGCTGAACAAGGAAAAGATGACGGTGCTATGCCCTCATCCGTTCTGCATGATTTAATCCGCTGGAATAACCGTACGGTAGATAAGGGACTGAAACAAATTTCGGCCACCCTTGAAAAACTCGGGGTATTTCCCGGTGAAACCGAAACCCGGAAGTTAGATGACGCATGCGAACAGCTGTCGGGAAAGATTGAGCAACTGGAACAAACCGTAATGCGCCTTGAAGATTCTTTATCCGATCGATCCGAACAAAAAACATAACCATAAGGAGACCGACTATGAGTACCAAAAAAAATGATGAACCCAAAGATTTGCAGCACGAACTGACCGATCGAGCGCGGGAAATCTGGCTGGCCGGACTCGGCGCCCTTGCCTCAGTAGAAGAGGAAGGCAGCAAACTGTATGAGAATCTCGTAAAAAAAGGAGAGGACTTTGAGACCAAAGGTAAAGAAAGAATAGACTCCGTATTGGATTCTGTTTCTGACAACTACAAGAAGGTCGAAAAACAATTTTCCGATGTGTTTTCCAAAGCGGAAGACACCTTCGAAGAAAATGTAGCAAAAGTGGTCAAAGGTCTGGGAGTTCCCACCCAGGATGAAGTAAGCACTCT
This sequence comes from Balneolales bacterium, assembly GCA_007131535.1. GTDB lineage: Bacteria > Bacteroidota > Rhodothermia > Balneolales > Natronogracilivirgulaceae > SLJN01. Next base: position 7,975 of record SLQI01000220.1, read on the forward strand.
TACCAAAAAGGTTGAAAAGTTGACCCGTAAAGTCGAAGACCTTGCGGATAAGCTTGAGAAGAAAAGCGGAGGCAGTGACGGCAAAGGCGCTTCCGGATCCGGTAAGAAGTAGTGCCTGAGATTTGCGAGGGGAGTTCGCCCGACCGTTTAAATATCGGCGGAAAGGCAGCTCCCCTTTCATTGTGGATTATTTCAGATTTCAGCAACCGGTTTAACGCCAATCTCCGTTGAGCGGAGCGAACTATTTATTGATGAGGAGAGGCAACCCGCGGACGACAAGTGCAAGCGGGCGTGTCGGCTATACTTTTTTATCGTCAAGGTTGGATTTATACACAAATATGATTTATATAGCTATGAGTAAACAAGCCCAAAACTCAGAGGCAGACTTCTTCAAATATGTTCTTCAGCATGGCGAGCCCGTACTCCATCATCTTGGAGTAGCAACGACACGCCATACCGGTGAACTGAATCATGCCCTGAATCAATTAGAACGCAAGTTAAATCAACTTGCGGAACAATTAGATAGTGATGATGAAAAAACAGACGGAAAATAAAACCCCGAAAATAGGACTTGCCCTTGCCGGTGGCGGGGTTGAAGGCGCCACTTACGAAATCGGAGCGCTTTGCGCCCTGCAGGAGTTTATAGAGGGGGTCCGGTTTGATGATCTGGATATCTATGTCGGTGTAAGTGCTGGTGCCCTGGTAGCGTCCGGGCTGGCCGGCGGGCTGACACCATGGGAGCTGAATCGCATCAGTCATTCTCACGGAGCTACGCTGCCCCCTATCACGCCGGAGTCATTTTTCAGGCCGGCAACCGGTGAGTACTGGTATCGATTCACCCAAATTCCAGAGTCGTTATTTAAAGCTTTTTGGCAACATCTGTCCAATCCGCGGGATATTTCTTTATTGGGATCATTATCCCGCATCACACACCACATCCCCTCCGGTTTGTTTGATAACTCTCCTTTAAGAGAGTACCTGGAGTTGCTGTTCCGGGAATATGATTTGCCGAATGATTTTAAAAAAGCACGCCGACCGTTAAGGGTGGTTACTACCGATCTGGAAGCCGGTGAAACGGCCGTTTTCGGTGAACCCGGCAGAGATGGTATTCCTGTTTCACTGGCCGTACAAGCGAGTACGGCACTTCCCGGTTTATTCATGCCGGTGGAAATAGAGGGTAGGTATTATATTGACGGCATTGCACGGAAAACGGTACATGCCAGTGTAGCATTAGAGGCCGGTATGGACCTGGTTTTCAGCATTAACCCGCTGGTTCCGCTGGAAAGCCCTAAAGTGGCACGCACCCAAAAAGAGTTGAAAGATCATCTTCGACGTTCGGGCATTCCGTATATCATGGCCCAGACACTTCGAACCATCATCCACTCCAGGATGACGACCGGTTTTGAGCGTTATGAGCAGGAATATCCCGATTCCGATTTACTTTTATTTGAGCCGCCTGCTGACGACGAGAGCATGTTTTATACCAACGTGTTTAGCTTTTCCAAGCGACTGAAAGTGGCAGATCGGGCATTTCAACATATCCGGTCGCAGTTACTGAAGAATAAGGCGTACTATGAGGAGGTTCTGGCAAGGCACGGGTTATCATTGAATTATGAGAAGTTGTACAGAATAACCACACTTGAAAATCATCCGAAACTCGGTGTGCTGGATTCCGGGGATGTTTCCGCAAATCTTGAAGCAACACTTAACAGACTGGATGAGGTGCTTTCTGATGGAGAACAACTTTCCAAAACCGGGTAGTTGGTAGTTGCACATTGTTGTTCACCAGCTTCGGTTAATATTTAGCTCAGTTATCCAGCTCCTCCTTTAGGGTTTCCGTTACCCCGCCGGCTTTTTTGTGATTATCTTTTGATGGCAAGGGGCGATCGTCTAATGACCAGAAATAAGAGCCTTCACGAAGGGCTTTCCGGCGTTTGGTGAGTCCCCGATAGCCGTAAGGAGGTTTGCGAAATCGGCGGCATAGACTCAGGCCGATCCACCCCAGCGGGAGGTAAAAAAAGATTAAATCCCAGTCTCGTAAAATGGCATGGAGCCGGTTGTTTGCTTTTTTGCGGAATCGGTTTCGATAGCTCCCGAGAAAAGCAACAGGCCAGCCGGTAGGCAGTAAGCGGCGTCGTTTGCCTTTGTTTTCCGAAAAATGCTTTCGAAGGGAGGGCAGGTCATACGGCTTTTGGCCGTATTCTTCCACCGCTTTGGTAAGGCCGGGCTGCATGATTTTACGTACTTGCCCTGCTACACGATGCACTGAATCACGATCCGGATTTTCTAAATCTTTGCAGCCTTCCCGGCGGAGCAGTTTCCGGATGTCAATCGGCTCTCCCAATTTATATGTGATCTGGCAGGGGAAAGAAAGGTAAAAAATAAACGGAAACAATATCCCCAGCAGAATATTTGGAAATGGAAAAAACGGGATGCCGAAAAGTTTATCGACCAGCCGGTCTATGGGCTTGAACGTTATGTTGGCCGGATTAACCCATTCCGCATTTACGGTATAAACGGGAATGACAGGGGCATTATACCGAGCTGCCAATACGACAAAGCTGGAATAAAAGTGCTGTAATTGATAGCGCCGGTTAAACCCCTTGCCGATACCGGGGATCCCTTCCGGGTAATAGATCAACCTTCGTCCGCTGCGAAGTACATGCTCAAAGTTAACGAAAGTCTGGTCGATCGCTCCGCACTTTCGCCAGAAATCATCTACCGTGAAAGCCCGCATCCACCAGGATTCGGCGAGTTTCGGGGAGTACATTGTACGAATGTAACTATCTTCCCGCTCCTTTATGGATTTTCTCCAGAGTAAGGCATTCAGAACTATGCCGTCATGCGGAAAAGCATTTCCGCTGTGATTAGAGGCAAGAATCGCCGGCCCATTGGCGGGAATTAGCTCCTCATTAACCAGTCGGGCGCGGAAATAATGATCCACCAGGTCTCCTAATGGTCCGTTCATCAACTGCTTTATGTAGAGATGATCGATTGGGTCGTAAGGCTGCCCGTAGTTACCTAAGGTGTTGGATTCTTTGGGATGATATTTTAAGGGATCATAAGGGGCAAAAAGCTCATCCAGATCACTGCTGTCGAAATCGAGCTTAAAATCAAAAAAATCCTTTTTCTTTTTCCGGATGGCCATAGTCCCTTTACAGTCGATATCAGATGGATCGTTAATTCATATAAATCTACAACGTGAAATAAGCCGGCTTGCGTTGAAAACAGACGCATCAAAATGATTAGATGAATAACTAAAGGCCGGGGGGATAAAATTGTATAGCCGGGCAAATATTTCTTCCACGAAAAAAAACTACTTTCTCGTGAATGCTAAAATGACTCCAATAAGCAGCAAGCTCAGCCAAATATACCAGGCGCCTCCCTGAACCAATGCAATTACCGCTCCTACTATACAGGAACCGGCAAGGATGCTGCTACGCAACCCTTCTAAAGGGCTGCGTGGGTGGGATTGTTTCATAGACTCGTCAAAAGTACGCAAGCCGTCGGCCACAATTTTCGGGGAGCGGACCAGCATATCCACCAATTCGGGAAGCCCTCTCATCAGCTCTTTCCCAAGGCTGGTCGGGCTGAACTGATCTTTGAATATATCATTCACGTGTTTGCGGGATACGGCGGGGATATCAATTTTGGGATTGAGCATGGTGCCGACCCCTTCAAACGTCACGAGCGCTTTTACCATTAATGTCATTTCTACCGGGAAAAAAACCCGAAAGCGGGCGCCGAGGCTCATCGACTCGAGTATCATGCGTCCGAGACTGAAATCGCCAAGTGCCGAATGCTGGTAAAAACGGCGGAGCATATCTGAAGCCGATCGCTGAAACTCATCCATATTGCCATCAGGCCCCAGTGAGGACAGGGCGCCCAGGTAGCGCGTAGCGCCTGGTATATCACCGGTAACCAGTGCGTGAAAATAATAGAGCATGTTTCGCCGCGTGTGATCTTCAAAACGCCCCACCATCCCCAAATCGATAAAGCCAACTTTGGAATGGTCGATGATAATTAAATTGCCGGGGTGCAGGTCGGCATGGAAAAAACCGTCTTTGTACAACATGCGGATAATTGAGGCCGCCCCCAGATCAACCAGCTTTTCTTTTTGCTGTTCAGTTAACTCCTCCATCTCATCACTGCCGGGCTTGATTCCTTCAAGGTACTGCATGCAGATGAGTTCGGATGTACAGTACTCACGGTATATTTTCGGGAAAATGACATCCTCCATATCCTCAAAGTTGGTGGCGAAGGTATCGGCGTTATCTGCTTCATTGGTAAAGTCTACTTCTTTAGCCGTGTATTCGCAAAATTCGCGGATCAGCCGCCGCGGTTGATATTGAGGAATGATGGTATTCAGAAAAAAGCCGAGTATTTTTAACAGTGTAATGTCGGTGAGTACGGTATCGCGTATTCCCGGCTTCATGATTTTAAGCACCACCTGTGTACCATCCGTGAGTTCGGCATAATGCGTTTGTGCAATGGAGGCTGAACCCAATGGTTTTATGTTGACTTCGGAAAAATAGTCCTTATAATTTTTGCCGAGCTGTTCGCGAAGGATTTCTTCAATAGCATCAAAAGGGACTTCGGGCAGGCGGTCGAGAAGATTATTCAGTTCATCGGTAATAATACGGGGCAGGATATCTCGGCGAAGTGCAAGAATCTGACCGAGTTTGATGTATGTAGGACCGAGCATTTCGAGCCGGCGCCGGAGCTGGACAGGAAAATCAAGGTTTCGCAGCTCCCTTTTTACAAACGGTCGGATCAAAAACGAGGTAAAGCGAGCCAATAATCCGCGA
>SLQI01000361.1 GCA_007131535.1 Balneolales bacterium
ATACGGCACTATTGGGAAAGTGACTGATTTATTACCTCGGCTATGTTGCTGAAATATCAACACATATAATCCGCGTTCTATCCGCGAAAATCCGCGGCTAAAAACAATCTGTCAATGGAAGCTCCTAATCCCCCGTACCGGTGCACTATTGTTGAAGTGACAAAACCTTGATACCTTCGCGCCATTAAATTGGCAGCCCGCCCGTGGAAGTAGTAGAACTCCCTTTAGTGTCTTGTACCTGTATGGAAGCCTTACTCTGCATTTCGAGTCTATTGAATTGGTGGTCCTTGGTGGGAACCCCGTATGGAAGTCTTTCCAACGCAACTCGTGCAGCCACGGGCGGAGCCGCCTTACCTATCAGCTGTTAATCGCGAGGATTTATGAATTCGAACTTAAGCAAAATCCGTGAAAATGCCGCCGGTATCGATGTCGGCAGTGAAGAAATCTTTATTGGCTTTGACGACGGCCAAGTCGTAAGCTTTGGCACCTTTACCTGTGAGTTTAACGCTGCCATTAGCCTACTAAAAGAAAAAAATGTAGCCACGATCGCTATGGAGTCGACCGGGGTTTACGGGGTCATTTTGTTTGAAATGCTTAAAGAGGTCGGTTTTGAGGTGTTTCTGGTTAACCCGGCCCACCTTAAATACGTGCCGGGCCGCAAGACCGATGTCCAGGATTGCCAGTGGATCCAGCAGCTGCACAGCTTTGGATTGTTGTCGTCCAGCTTTATTCCGGATGAATCGATTAAAGCTTTAGGCAGTTATACCCGATTGCGCGAGACCTATATCAAAGATGCCGGCCGAGCAGTCCAACACATGCAAAAAGCCCTGACGCTGATGAATATTCGCCTGACCGAGGTAATCTCGCAGATCCACGGAGCCAGTGGCATGCGCATGATCAAAGCCATCCTGGGCGGCCAGCGCGACCCGAAGGCTTTATTGGAGCTGTGTGATAAGCGAATTCGTGACAATAAAGCCGACCGGGTATTAGCGGCCTTAGAAGGCCGCTATCGCAAACAGCATCTTTATGCTTTGGCTGAGGCCGTTGAGACCTATGAGTTTTATCAGGCAAAACTCAGTCGATGCGACGTCCAAATCGGTAAGGAACTGGCTTGGCTTGCCGACCAGCAGCCGGTGCCCGAATCATTTGGTGAGGCCAAACCTATTCGCCACAATAAGCCCAAAATTGACCGGCTTCACGAACACGTGGTCCAAGCCACCGGTGGGATCAATGTGTGTGAGCTGCCCGGTTTAACCGACTACTCAGCCCTTCGCCTGATTGGCGAAATTGGAGTGGACTTGTCAGGCTTTCCAACCGAAAATCATTTTACCAGTTGGCTGAAGCTGGCATCAGGCAAAAAGCACTCGGGAAAGATGAAGAAAAGCCACAAATTCAAAAATGCCCCGGATGCGGCAATCATTTTTAAACAGGCCGGGCAAACCCTGTTGGAAAGTAAGAATCACGCGCTGGGTGCATTTGGCCGACGCATCAAGGCACGTCGGGGACCAGGAATAGCAGTCAAGGCGGTAGCCCGAAAACTGGCCATATTATATTACCGAGCTATGACCATGGGGATGAAATTTGTAGAACAGGGGGCAGAAGCCTATGAAAAACAGTATAAAGAGCGTCAAATCAAGAACTTAGAGAAACAAGCGAAGCGTTTAGGTTTCCAACTTTCGAAGGCGTCATAGTAACTTGTCAATGGAAATGGATGAGTGACGTGTGTGAGACTTTGGGTGTTCAAACTAAAATCAGAGAGGTGAGGAGATAGTACAGCATTGTGGCAGTTTTGTTGTACTTCTGACGATCAAAGCTTGATCATCTCTTTCTCAGCATCAGGATAATTGAATATGTACAGGTATTGGAAATGAACTTACATTTGCAGCTCTTTTTGTTCTGCCCTACGTTAGAGCCGAACCCGGCTTTGAAAAGTTTTATTCCCGGAAGTCAATCAAAAAAACCCGGTAAACGCTGTGGTCTACCGGGTTTTGATTGACTGAAACTTATTTAGCAGTTAGTCGGCCAGCTCCACATCATTTTTGCGTGGCAGCAGATGATCCAGTTGGGCTGTATGATACACGATAGAAGCGATCATTACCGAATTGCGCTTCAGATCCTTCTTTTTGAGCCGCTCAAAAACATCCATATTGGAGTGATGAGTTTTTGTAAAATACTCGATGGGATCCTGAATAAACTGAAATCCGGGAATGCCCACGGCATCAAACGGTACGTGATCGGTCGCACCGGTGTTTCTGTAAGACACCGTAGCAGCATCCCAGTCGTGAAACGGCTGGAACCAGGTACGGAAGTAGTCCCGCAACTGTTCATTTTCCTGCAGGTTGATTCCGCGAATCTGACCGGTACCGTTGTCGTGATTGTAATAGGCGGAAAGTTTTTCGTATTCCTCAAGCGGGACAATCCCGTCCTCATTTTGATCAGCTACAAATTCCTGAACGTATTCTCTGGAACCGTGAAGCCCCTGCTCTTCTCCGTCCCACAGGGCAATTCGAATGGTGCGGCGAGGCTCAATGCCTGTTTCGCTTAAAATGCGCATCACCTCCATCATCACAGCGCTTCCGGCCGCATTGTCGGTAGCCCCTGTACCTGAGTGCCAGGAATCAAGGTGAGCCCCGATTAACACAATTTCATCACCCACTTCGGGATCAGTGCCCGGAATTTCAGCGACGGTGTTGTAACCCATCAGATCATCAGTCTGATAGCGGGCTTCGAGTTCCATCTCCAACTCAACTTCTACTCCTTTTTCGATCAGACGAAACAAACGGCCGTAATGATCTTGCGTCAGAGACACCTGTGGAACCGGATCTTCGGCATCCGGTTGATGCGGGCGCGGACGATCCATCCAGCCAAGTTCAGGATCAGAAGGCAGAGAAGCTCCGGAAATGGCGATCTGACCGAATTTACCGCGATAGCTCTGATCCAGCACCGCTAAGGGCTCTTCTTCCTGAAGAAATTTAGCGAACCGATACTGACTGTCATCCTGAGAACGAGTACCGCCAGTCCCCTCTTCCGGCATACGGTCCGGACCGGCGTTTGCCAGATTTAATAACTGCGAATCATCGAATCGTGAAGTTAGCGGATCAAAATGAAACTGCGGGTCTGCCGGCTCCTGAACCATCACAAATTTGTCGCCGAGCTGCCCTTCGTACTCCCGGTAGGTTTCTTCATCATCCGGTGAAAGGTAGATTACCTCTCCCCGCACCGGCTCGTCATAACCCGGAGACCAGGCTTTTGGGAAAGCTGTTACCGGAAAGTACGTGTGTTCGGTATAGGCGTGCATGGCAAAACGGTCCAGATCCCAGCCCCGACCAAATGGGCCCCACTCATGAAGATGGACATTTTCCAGGCCCAGCTCTTCAAACACCTCTTTGGTGTAATGATTCGCCCGGCGCATTTGCTCGGAATTGGTCAGCCTCGGTCCGTACACATCAGTCAGCCAACCGGCATAATCCATGACGTTGGAGTTTTCAATACCTTCCTCTTTGATCTGTTCCACCACTTCCATATCGATGGAGGGTTCTTCATACTCCTGAGCAATAACTTCTTCGGCCGTAGAACAACCGAACAACCCGCTCATTACCAGTACCCCTAATGGTAATTTTACATCATCAAATTTAATCATAATTCAGTTACATACTTTGGTTTTAGTAAAGCTTAAGTATGCTGTTATCAGGGGAGAAAAGCAATATTGAAGTTGGGGTGTTGGTTGGGTTGTGGAATTGATTGAAACGGGGTGAAACCGCAAGGACGCGAAGGGCGCGAAGGGAATTGGAAGGCTTGATTGAATCTGGGTTGCTTTTAATTAGCGCTTATTTTTATCACCCTGTACCCTGTGTTTACTTCCTTTATTTTTGCTGTCATGCGGGCAGCCCGACTTCGTCGGACAGCCCGCGGGGTGGTTGGAGGTTAGAATGTGGGATTGAATCGAACCCAGAAAGCGGGGCCGTCCGAGAAGTCTTCTGTCGGCCAGGCAAGCTCAAATCGCAGTGCACTCATGCGGTCTATGGGAAGACTTACCCCGACCCCGAGATCGGTTTTGATGTTATCGATATCAAATTCATTAAATCCTTCCATGAAAACAGTGTTAGGTACATCCGGATCATTAATCCAGCCGGCATCCAGAAAAACATAGAGCAGAAATTCACTCCAGTCGATATTGAAACCCTCAACATAGGGACGTTCTCTTCTGTGGCGACTGCTCAGGTGAAGCTCAGTATTGATCAGCAGCATATCACTTCCTTGAAGTGATTTGTAAGGCCTCGCCCTTAGTGTGCTAATACCACCAAGTGCAAAGTTGCGCTGTACGGGCATTACTCCGGTTGAGCTTCCACCTCTTGCTCTCAAACGCAACACAGCCGATGGGTCTAAAATATAATCCGTGCGGACTTCTGCTTCATAGCGATTATAGGCAAAATCACTATCCAGCCAGGTTAAATCACCAAGTTCCGCTCTTATCTCCCCGGAAAGTGAGAAACGCTCATCCCACACAAAACCGCCGGTATGAAAACCGGTGGTCCACATGAACCTTTGTATATGCCCTTCATCAATACCCGGATTAGGCCGCATATTCCCCCTCGGTCCAAATAATGAATATCGGGTTTTCCGTACTGTAGAGAAGTGATCTTCACTTTTGAATGCCAGCGTGTGTTCAAAAAACGGACCGGTTCGCACTACCATATAAGGTTGAATGCCTTCAACATTGTAGTAATCCAGAAAGTCATAACCGGCAAAGAAAGCAGACAGTGAGTTTTCAACCGGAGCGGTACGCCACATATCATCGGTCACCAATAAGTTGCGATACAGCAGACCGAACTTCACATTTTGATTATAGCCGAACAGCCGTTCAACGCCAATGCTATACTGCCAGTCTCGGGACTGAAAACCGTAACCGATTGACCCGTACATCTTCATGATACGCCCGCGATCCGGACTCCAATGCAACGGCCGGGTTCGAATGCCGAGGAACAACCCGTCTACCCGATTATACCGTAGTGCAAGCGGAATATTCGGGTAAAGATCAGCCGGTCCCGGGTAGGCACTTGGACCGGTAATATCGCGCGGCGGAAAGTCAATGCGTCGTTTTGAGGTTATGAGCGAATCAGCTTCTCTTGCACGGCGTTCGTACTCTTCATATTGTAAAAAATCCTGCAGAGGGGTTTGGAAAAACGGATCGTCATCGAATGGATCTTCCTGCTTTTCTTCAGGGTCCTGATCCGGGTCCTGAGCCGAAACCAGATTCGTGCTGAATAGTAAAGATCCGGCAAACAATATGGCTGTAAGTAAAGTTAAGCTCTTCATGACCTTGTTTTTAAAGAAATTTCGGTAATCAGTTACAAGATTAATATCGTAGTAAAACCAGAGTAATATCATCAGGTGGCGGAGTGTTACCCCGCTCGTCAGTTACAAGTCCGGTTAATTCATCATAAATTTTGTTGAGTGGTTGATCGCTGAGATCATGCAATACACGTTTTATTTGTTCATAGCCGGCCATGAAATCATACCGGTTAATGGCCTCAGGCAAGCCGTCACTCATTAAAACCAAAAGATCTCCGGAATTCATTTCGATCTGTACCGTATCATGTTTATAAAGTTTTGCGCTACCGAGCGGCATGCCTTTGCAAGAGTATAAGTTAAACTCCCCTTTTTCCCGGCAATAATGGATCACCGGGGGCATACCCGCCTGTGTGAGAGTAACATTGCTGCCATTACATTCGGCCAGCGTCATACTCATGTAGATACCTTTGAGATTCAGACTCCGAATAGCAGAAGACATCTCCTTCAACAAATCGGTAGCATGAAATTGTTTAACGCCTGCATGAAACGCACTTTTTGCCGCCGTAACCAGAATGCCTGCACGGGCACCGTGTCCGGTTGCGTCTCCGAGAGCAATCACCATGTTACCGTCCCGATTATGCGCGTAATCGTAGTAATCCCCTCCGACTTCCGTGGCGGTTCTCATACCGGCGGTAATTTTGAAATGGGATGTATCCGGTATATGCGAAGGGAGCATGCTGAGCTGAAGCGCCCTCGCTTCCTCAAGTTCTTTGGTTTTTCGCTCATTATCGGCTTCCAGAAGTTTCCGGTTGATTTCACTTTCACGGCGGCGCTGCTCTTCTTCCAGCGCCTTCTGTGATAATGTGCGAACTTCCCTGAGCTTTTCTTCAAGATGCAAACTTGTTAAGGCAAAACGCCTTGAAAGCGTTACCGACATCGCTGTTAATAAAATACCAATTCCGCTCAACTCCACCCATCCATCCGCTACAGTGAACCCGTCATAAAGCTGAATTATGGAAATAACCTGCGCTATTAGAAAGCCGGCCATCCCGACTCCGAATATCGCTATTCCATCAAGTTTTTTACGCCAGCCTCTGATTAATAAATACCCCAGCTCCAGCAGAAAAACCAATATGATGATTTCGGTAAGCAAATTATGGATGATAGCCGGGTTGACAGCATACAAAATTATATCCAGCATAAAAGCCAGAGTATACGCTGAAAAACGATAGACCGGCAAACCTTCCGGCTGCAGGATTTCATATACAAAGCGGATGAACCCAAGCATCACCAGGGAGCGGAGAACTTTCAGAAACAAAATAAATTCTTCCGGTTGGCGGGCGGCAAGCAGTTCACTTTGATAATGAAAATACATGTACAGCCCAAGCAGCGCGCAAAAAACCGCAAAGTAAAGATTTGTAAGATGCCGGCGGTAAAACAGAAACAGCAGAATATGGATCAGGCAAAAAACCAGAAGCGTACCGGTTATAAAGAACTGCAGGCTGCCGGCCTGGCGAAATCGTTCCAGGGTGGTATAGATGTAGTTATCCGCTTTCACCAAATCATACCGGAAGCCGAGTTGACTGAATCTGCGATTTTCCGAATTGATATAGCGAACCGCCATTAAATGATGGCCGGGTTTGGAAAAAGAAAAAACGGGCCCGATATCTAAAGAACTCCCGAAAACTCCTGCCGTTGCATCCCATTTGTAAAGCTGCTTTCCGTTTAGCCAAATCTCTGCAATACCCGACCGCTGGAGCTCATCCAGCATTAACGGCGTGCCGACGAGAGTAGAGTCTATGTCGAGGTGCAAACGAAACCAGCCTTTCCCGTTCCAGTCAATGATCTGCAGATCCGACTCGGTGAGGGTGGTGCTGATCGGGGTCCAGGTAGAATCACTAAGATCAGGTGATGCATATGCCGGATCATCCTCATTGTGAAACAACCAGCGATCTGTTAAAAACGCCGAGTGGTATTCATTGTCGAATGAGGATAGACGCAGGTTTACCACATCGGGATCACCGGCTGCCAATTGACTACTCTGAAGCACAAGAGAGATAAATGCCAACAGGATACCCCGGACAAAATATCCGCCCTTCAGTTTATTATATGTTGAATACCGATGCACGTATATCTCCCCGATCACCTGTTATTCACCAAATACACACTGATGTCTCCCGTCGAATTATTCAGGATGACCGGTATATCTCCTTTTCTCAGTGTTTCAGAGATGTGTACTCTGTCTTTTTCGTGAGCCAGGCCGGTAAGTTGACGCCGGTCTACCTGAAATGCATTCATCATCCCGGAAATATCACCAATATGAAGACCGCGGTACAGGTCTACATTGCGTGTTTCTGCACTGATAACAAACTCATCATCTTCGTCGAGCAGCAAGTCGATTGTGCCTCCCATAGATTCAACCCGGACACCTTCTCCCAGTTTATTTATGTGACTCACAATATTTCCCCCGTAACTTCTTACAAGCAATCCGCCGTCAAGATTCATCAACTGTGCCTGTCCACCGTAAGAGCGCAGCCGGGCCTCTCCGTTAACATGGTTTCCCGTAAATTTTCCTCCGTAAATATCCAAATGAAGGGCTCCGTTTAAGTGGGCGACATTCATAGATCCCCCGAAAATTTTAGCCTGGGTTGTGCCTTCCGTATTCCTGATATCCACCGTGCCGCCACTCGCTTCAATGCGCTGATTTCCTTTTAGGTTGCTGATATTAATATCTCCATCCCGGGTGGTAACTCGTGATGAGGTTTCTTCAGGGACGGTCACTCTGAAAGAAACGGTACTTGCCGCCTGCCCTCTTGCATCCGCTATAGCCTTAACCGAATTATTCCTGTGCTGAATTACAATCCGTTGATTCTCAAGGCTTTGTTCACGCCCGAATATGCTGAACGTGCGCTCCGCGAACATCTCAATGGTTACCTGATCGCTCCGGCCCCGTTCTATGGTGATCCATCCACCTTGAGTGGCTACTTCAAGATTAACCGGGCCGTCAACCGAAAAGCGTTCTGTACGAACCGGATCATTCTGAGTTCCGCGTAAAGATTCTTCTGCATTAATCGAACCTGATGCAAGAACTGCGGTTTGAATCAAAAACAATAATAAAATGGTAGTCCCTGAAAATGGTAATAGCTTGTTCATAATAGGTGTCCGCTGAATTAATATAGCGGGTATACGCCGAATGAATAGTTTAGGTTTCAAAAAGATACCGCCTTTTCAGAACGGCTCATAGCATATTCTATAATTTTTTTTCATCCGGGAACCAATTCGAAAGGATCATCAAGATAGCCGGCGAATACAAAGACTCCTTTTTGCGTGTAGTAATAAAAATTACACGCCTTCCCCCGTCTGACGAATAAAAAATCACAAAACGCTTAAATATAAACCTGATAAATTAGCCGAGAGAAAGCGGCAGTCCGGCCTTCAATTGTGGTTATGTAAATGCCTTTTCTGCAAATTGATATCATTTAATTACCTACCAATCAATCGTGTCAAGGAGAGTATCATGACAAAATATTATCTAACCTCCGTTTTGTCTGCATTGCTATTGATTATTTCGGTTCTGCCATCTCAGGCTCAACAGGAACAACAGCATCAGATGCAGCGGCAAATTCAGCAAATGCATGAGATGATGGGACGCATGAATACCATGATGGAACGCAATCATGAAATGACCCAGCGAATGCACCAGCGCATGCAGGAAGCGCAGGATGAGCAGATGCGAAATCAATATCAAATGATGCATCGGTTCGGAGAGCAGATGGGGATGACCCTCGGCAATATGAAAAATGCCGCCGAACGATGTGAGATGATGTTGCGTGATCGCGAGATGATGCGCGACCGTGATATGCAACGAGATATGGAACGAATGCACCGCCACCTTTCGGATATGACAGATGAGATGGAAGAAGCTCTGCAGACCATGGAACGTATGACCGAAAGATTGCAGGAACGTGCCCAATCTCAATAAATACTTCACATGGGATGCGATTAAAATCCCCACCTTCTTATCCGTTCTTTCTTTATCGCTGTTCACTTCTCCCGGTTTCGCTGCATCTCCTTCTTTCTCGTACTCCGGAAGTCTCCGGTTTACGACCGGTTCTTATTTTTTTACCGAGCGAACGGAAACGTTGTATTTTATTAACAGTCTCGGATATTCAGGGGATCGGGGAAATCTTCGATTGAATCTGCCATTTGTTATTCAAAACTCACCATGGATTTCCTACAGTGAAGGCGGGCTATTACCAACGGGTGGCAAACGGCATGAACGGGTCGGGCAATCATCGCATTCCTCCTCGATGATGATGCAGGATACTTTGCGGCAACGACGTCACCGGGTGGATGTACCCTCCGGTGACGCCGGGCTAAGAGCCCGTTTCAGCGATCCGGGTGTAAGTGCCATGTATCGCGTGTACGACTCATGGACCGGCAACACCTCGCTGCAACTCAACGGCTCCGTAAAAATTCCTCTTACCAATCCGGATAACGGGTTTGGTACCGGCGCATGGGATTTTGGATTCGGTCTTTCCGGCATGCAGCGGCTGCGTTCCTGGTTTGTTTCTACCGATGTCATGTATTGGTACTTGGGAGACATGGAAGACCTGGATCTCAATAATCCACTGACCGGCAGTGTTGGTATCAGCTATTCCTTCGGTGATTCCGGCTGGCTTATGAGTGGCAGTATTTATGGTTCCACTCCAATAATCGACGATTACGACCCACCTGTAAGTCTCATGGCCGGAGTTGGGTACATGTATTCCCCCCGTGCCTCCATTAACGGAACCGTTTCTTTCGGATTTACCGAGTCTTCCGCTGATTTTTCCATAGGAATGGGCTGGAGTATTCGGATTTAAGTCTACTTCAATAAATGTCAGGTAATACATAACTATGCAAAAAAGGCATTATGGCCCCTTGGTTATTACAGTACTTGCGATATTGGTGATTCCATTATGGTGGTTGTCATTTCCTGAAACCACGGTACAGCACAACCTGAAGCCTATACCTGTTTATTTAAGTCAGGTAATTGCCTTAACCGGTTTTGCCTGTTTTGCCCTGAGCTTTGTTTTATCCGCACGAATAAAAAAACTGGAAGATTTTTTCGGCGGATTAGACCGTATGTATCACGCCCATCATACTCTGGCATTAACTGCATTCATATTATTACTCCTGCATCCATTATTACTCGCATCACGCTGGATACCGGAGGAAAGTGAGCGTATCCTTTGGTACCTGTTCCCGGTTCATCGCAGAATTGAAATTAATATAGGCAGCTACGCCCTCTGGGGTATGATTGTACTGACAGGAATTACCTTATTAAAACTGCTTCCTTACCACATTTGGAAAATCACCCATAAGTTTTTGGGCGTTTTTCTGATTCTTGGGATGATTCACATCATACTACTTGACCATTCATTTTCTTCCAATATTTATTTAACCGGGTATATTCTGATTCTTTCTGTAGCCGGTGCAGGTTCCTGGTTTTACAAGACCGTTTTATTTGACTTTATCATCCCGAAAACAACCTATGATACACATAAACTTCATAAGCCTTATGAGGAGGTTCTGGAGATCGAGCTATCTCCGCGAGATCAGCCGGTACAATTTAAAAGCGGACAATTCTTTTTCTTCAGCTTTCTGACCCCGGGAATGAGCAGGGAAGCTCATCCTTATACCATTTGCTGGCATGATGCAAAATCCGGGAATATCAAAATTATGGTAAAAGCTCTGGGTGATTACACTTCTCGTTTAAATCGCACCCTGAAAACAGGAGTACCCGCAGTTCTGGAGGGACCCTACGGCCGGTTTCATTACAACTCCGGAAAACCGGACCAAATATGGATTGCCGGTGGTGTTGGAGTGGCGCCATTTCTAAGCTGGATCAACAACACCACGCCCTGGGAATACCTTAGACATACGGATTTCTATTATTGTGTAGATACCCTGGAAGAAGCAGTTTATGCAGAGCAATTCAGAAACGCAGAAATCGATAACCCGGATTTTCGATTTCATCTGGTTTGCGCGGATGAAGTTGGCTATCTTGATGTGACCCGAATTCCGTATGTAAGCCGGCGAGATGTATTCATCTGCGGGCCTCGTGCAATGAGAGCCTATTTATTAAAAGAATTTAAGCGTCTAAAGGTAGACCGGAACAAAATTCATTATGAAGATTTTGATTTTATGTAGAGCTATTATCCTGGTCACAACTTTTTAAACACCTCGATTAAAAAGGCAATGTGATCATTCAGAGGTTTTTGGATCAGCTCTGCCCCTTTATAAACATCATCGCGGGGTACATTGGCGGCAAAGTGCTTATCCTTCAGCTTTTTCTTCACGGATTTCGGTTTCATATCCTCAAACCCGTTAGGTCGCATTAAAGAAACGGCATGCATAAAACCGGAAATTTCATCACAGGCAAACAGATATCGTTCCAGTTCCCTTTGCGGCTCGGCTCCGGTTCGGTCGGGAGCATGAGTCTTTACGGCCTGTATGACCTCCTCATCCACATTATGTTCAGGCAGAATTTCGTTGATGGCTTTGTTGGGGTGTTCATCAGGATAGGCTTCCCAGTCAAGATCATGCAGCAGTCCGGCCTGCCACCATTTGTTTACCTCATCTTCCGGCTTACCGTTCTCATAGGCATAAGCTTCCATCGCCCGGGCTACCATCCGGCAATGATGCCGCAACGCATCGTTTTTAATCCACGTTTCCAAGAGTTGTTCTGCTTCTGATCGATCGGCCATACTACAGTTTAGCTTTTTGAAATTTATGTTTTCTCTATGCTCAGATTGTCGGCTAATTATAACAATTTTCCCGACTGAAGCTCAGATAATATCAGTTTGAAATGCAAAAATCAGGGCGCTTACCAAATAAATGTGGCCTAAAACTGATACATATTCCACAACGAATGCAACATCAGCAGGAAAGAAACGCCGATGCCGATACGAAGCAGTGAGGGCGGGTTTTCAGATATCATCCGCACCAACCCGGACCACAATAATATCACTGCCGGGAAAATAGCCATCAAAACCTCACTTCCGGAAAGCGGAACATCAAACAAAGATGCTATAACGCCTGATAGAAAGACAATGAGAATCCAGGCCCCGAGAAACAGATCTACCGAATATTGGGATTTCGCCGATTCTGACTTGCTGGAGAGCAGCATCCGTGTACTGAAAATTGTAGCGCCTAATGCAGTCAGGATGAACACCCAGGATTTCAGCACCCCTGAAACTGAAGTTCCTGATAAAAACAATCCCGAAAGCAATGCCCCCGGTGAGTTACCAATGTGCGTTAATTCCGACAGCATCAAAGTAAGCGGAGCGCACATAACCATTAGTAATGTGAGGGATAATAAAGCCGGCACCAATGCCCGCTTTTTGCCGGCGGCATATCCGGCCGCAAACACGGCAAACATTAATGCGAGAAAAACCCCGAA
>SLQI01000398.1 GCA_007131535.1 Balneolales bacterium
GAAGATATCTACACCTCAATCCACATTCAGGAATTTGAACAGCAAGTCAGGGATACCAAGCGTGGTGAAGAAGAGTTAACCCGCGAAATACCGAATGTAAGCGAAGAAGCTACACGGAATCTCGATGAGAATGGAATTATTCGTGAAGGTGCAAGAATTAAGCACGGCGATATTATTGTCGGGAAAATCACACCAAAAGGTGAAACCGACCCGACTCCGGAAGAAAAGCTGCTTCGCGCTATTTTCGGTGATAAAGCCGGTGATGTAAAAGATGCTTCGCTGAAAACCCCACCGGGTGTATCCGGCATTGTAATTGATACCAGGCTGTTTTCCAGAAAACGGGACGAACAGGTTTCCCGCAAAGAGGAAAAAGATCTGGTTGAAAAAGAAAATAATGAGCATAAAGAGCGGGTGATCGCCCTCAATAAAAGCTGGGCTGATCGCATGTACAAACTGCTTAAAGACAAGACTTCACCCGGTATTACCGACCGTAATGGTGTAGAGCTAATACCGAAAGGGGATAAATATCGGAAACAGATATTTGAAGATCTTGATCCTATTAATATTTCTCCTTCTCAGCCCTGGTGTCAGGATGATAAAACCAATGAAGTGGTAGCCAAACTGTTTCATAACTACACCAGAATAAGAAGGCAGTATGAAACTGAGCTAAAGCGAAAGAAATATGCGATCCAGGTTGGCGATGAGTTGCCACCGGGCATAGTTCAAAAGGCAAAAGTTTATGTAGCCAAGAAGCGCAAGCTTCAGGTGGGAGATAAGATGGCTGGTCGCCACGGAAATAAAGGCGTAGTTGCTAACGTCGTGCCGGCTGAAGATATGCCGTTCCTGGAGGATGGAACCCCGGTAGATATCGTGTTGAACCCGTTGGGGGTACCTTCTCGAATGAACCTGGGGCAGATTTATGAAACCATTCTCGGATGGGCTGCTAAAAAACTTGGTGTAAAATTTGCCACTCCGATTTTCGATGGTGCATCTTATGAAGATGTGCAGGAAAAATTACGAGAAGCCGGTCTGCCGGAAGACGGCCGTACATACTTATTCGATGGACGCACCGGTGAGAAGCTGGATCAAAAAACCACGGTTGGCTACATTTATATGATGAAGCTGAACCACCTGATCGAAGACAAGATGCACGCACGATCCATCGGGCCTTATTCATTGATTACTCAGCAACCGCTGGGTGGTAAGGCTCAGTTTGGAGGTCAGCGTCTTGGAGAGATGGAGGTATGGGCTCTGTATGCCTACGGAGCATCCAGTATTCTCAAAGAGATGCTTACGGTAAAAAGTGATGATGTGAAAGGTCGTTCCAAGATATATGAAGCCATCGTTAAAGGAGAGAATCTCCCGGATGGTGGAACACCTGAATCATTTAATGTACTGTTGAGAGAACTTCAGGGTCTCGGACTCGAAGTGAACATCGAACTGTAATTACCGGAACCCGTCAACCAATTTGATATAAAACCTTCGGAGGTACATCCTTGCCGTTTACAAAAAGCGACTCCGTAACTAAAGATTTTAAACATATACGTCTGTCTCTCTCTTCAGCCGAAACGATACTTTCGCGCTCAAACGGAGAGGTACTCAATCCTGAAACCATCAACTATCGTACATTCAAACCGGAAAAAGATGGTTTGTTTTGCGAGAAGATATTCGGACCGGTTAAGGACTGGGAGTGCCATTGCGGAAAATACAAACGGATACGCTATAAGGGTATCATTTGTGACCGCTGCGGGGTTGAAGTAACCCGTAAGGCAGTTCGGCGTGAACGTATGGGGCACATTCAGCTATGTGTCCCTGTGGTTCACATCTGGTATTTTAAATCGCTGCCTAATAAAATTGCTTATCTGCTCGGGTTGTCGTCTAAGAACCTTGAGAAGATTGTTTATTACGAGAGCTTTGTTGTCATCAATCCGGGTATGGCCCGGGATCTCGGTTATAAAATGGGCGATTTGCTTACCGAGGAAGAGTACTTTGACATCATGGCTCAGCTTCCCGAAGATCATTACGAACTCGACGATGATGATCCCGACAAGTTTGTCGTGAAAATGGGGGCAGAAGCTATTGAAAAAATGCTGGCCAGCATCGATCTCGATAAAACGGCTTATGAACATAGGGAAGCCGTAAAGAACGAGACATCTATGATGCGTAAAAAGAAGATGCTCAAGCGTCTTCAGGTAGTAGAATCCTTCAGGGCAGCAAACAAACGTACCGAAAACCGTCCGGAATGGATGGTGATGCGGGTAATTCCGGTTATTCCACCGGAGCTCAGACCATTAGTACCGCTTGAAGGCGGACGCTTTGCGACTTCCGATCTGAATGATCTTTACCGTAGGGTGATCATTCGGAACAACCGACTCAAGCGACTTATTGACATCAAAGCTCCCGATGTTATTCTGCGGAATGAAAAGCGGATGCTCCAGGAAGCTGTTGATTCCCTTTTCGACAACTCCCGTAAGATGAATGCTGTCCGCAGCAACAACCGGCCCCTTAAATCTCTCAGCGATATGCTGAAAGGGAAAAACGGCCGATTCCGCCAGAACCTCCTCGGAAAGCGGGTTGATTACTCCGGACGTTCTGTAATTGTAGTAGGCCCGGACCTGAAACTCAATGAGTGCGGTCTGCCGAAAGAAATGGCCGTTGAACTCTACAAGCCGTTTATCATCCGCCGACTGATTGAACGTGGTTATGTAAAGACGGTCAAAAGCGCGAAAAAAGTAGTAGACCGCCGGGACGAAGTTGTCTGGGATGTACTTGAAAAAGTAATTGACGGACACCCGGTATTGTTGAACCGTGCGCCTACCCTGCACCGCTTAGGTATTCAGGCGTATCAGCCGGTATTGATTGAAAATAAGGCGATCCAGCTTCACCCGCTTTCATGTGCGGCATTTAATGCCGACTTCGATGGTGACCAGATGGCTGTTCACCTGCCATTGAGTCACGATGCTATCCTGGAAGCGTCGGTACTGATGCTTGGGTCGCATAATATTCTGAGCCCGGCAAGTGGGGCACCGATTATGGTTCCGTCTCAGGACATGGTATTGGGAACCTACTATCTGACAAGAATGGGTGACGGTAAGAAAGGTGAAGGTAAAAACTTTTCTTCTACTGATGAAGTATTGATCGCTTTTGACCAGGGAGTAATTGACTTGCACGCAAAGATCAATTTGCGTGTAGATACCGTTAAAAATGGCGAATCTACCAAAGAGCTGGTCAAGACAACGGCCGGTAGAGTCATTTTTAATGAAATCATCCCGGATCCTCTGCCATTTCAAAATAAAACTTATGGCAAGAAGGAACTGCGTGCACTTATCACAGACGTATTTAATAATACCGGAACAGCTGTGACTTCAAAGTTTCTCGATGATATGAAATATCTCGGGTTTGAAACAGCTACTACCGGTGGGTTGTCGTTTAGTCTGGAAGACATCGTTATTCCCGATGAAAAAGCCGAACTTATTGAGCAAGCACAGAATGAAGTGAACGATATTCTGGAGCGCTACGAGCACGGCTTTATTACCGATAATGAACGATATAATCAGGTGGTCGATAAGTGGACCAGCACCACCAACCGGGTTTCGGAAACATTGTTTAATACCCTGGCCAAAGATAAAGGCGGTTTTAACCCGGTATTTATGATGGCTGACTCCGGAGCACGGGGTTCGAAAGAGCAGATCCGGCAGCTCGGAGGTATGCGCGGTCTGATGGCAAAACCGCAGAAAAGCTCAATCGAGGGTGGATCTGAGGTTATTGAGACTCCGATTCTCTCGAGTTTTAAAGAAGGCCTGACGGTACTGGAATACTTTATTTCAACTCACGGCGCCCGGAAAGGTCTGGCAGATACCGCTCTGAAAACAGCGGATGCCGGTTACCTTACCCGACGATTGGTTGATGTATCACAGGATGTTATTGTGACTGAAAATGACTGTGGTACATTGCGTGGAGTTCGAATGCAGGCGCTCAAAGACAACGAAGAAATCGTTGAAAGTCTGGAAGACCGGATTCTGGGACGTGTTTCCATGCATGATGTCTACGATCCGCTTACCGATGAGTTGATCGTAGAATCCAATGAGCTGATTAATGAGTCAGTAGCACAGAAAATTGCTGAGACCTCACTTGAAGAAGTGGAAATCCGGTCGGTGCTGACTTGTGAGTCTGGCCGGGGAGTATGTGCCAAATGTTACGGACGTGACCTCGGTCGCGGCCAGATGGTACAGGTAGGTGAGGCTGTAGGTGTTATCGCGGCCCAATCTATTGGTGAACCCGGAACGCAGCTTACACTGAGAACTTTCCACGTAGGTGGAACAGCTTCACGTATGGAAGCAGAGTCTCAGCACAAAGCCAAATTTGACGGGAAAGTT
The DNA here is from genome assembly GCA_007131535.1 of Balneolales bacterium. Classification (GTDB taxonomy): domain Bacteria; phylum Bacteroidota; class Rhodothermia; order Balneolales; family Natronogracilivirgulaceae; genus SLJN01. The sequence goes on from SLQI01000398.1 coordinate 4,377, forward strand.
CAATTTGAAAACCTGCGGGTTGTTGAATACGATGACGGCGAAGAGATGTATAACATCGTTCTCAGCCGTGCCGGAGAGATTAAACTGGTAGATGATACCGGTAAGGTGCTTTCCAACTACAATATCCCTTACGGTTCTGAAATCCTGGTAGAAGATGGGGATACGGTGCCGAAAGGTACTCCGCTGTGTAAATGGGACCCGTACAACGCACTGATTTTCTCCGAGCTGAACGGTAAAGTTGAGTATAAGGATATCATTGATGGTGTTACCTATACCGATGAAACCGACTCGCAAACCGGCCACAAAGAGAAGGTGATTACCGATACGAAAGATCGTAGTCTGGTGCCTACGCTTATTGTAAAAGGCGACGGTGACCGGATTCGGGAAACCACATTGCCGGTAGGTGCGCACGTAATTATCGATGATAATGAACCGGTACAAGCCGGCCAGGTTCTGGCAAAGATCCCGCGTACCTCGGCTTCAAAGTCGAAAGATATTACGGCCGGTCTGCCGCGTGTAACGGAGTTGTTTGAGGCCAGGCCTCCAAGTGATCCGGCTGATGTATCAGAGATTGAGGGAATCGTAAAACTGGGAGCACGCAAGCGTGGATCACAGGAAGTAACGGTTACCAGTAAAGACGGTACTGATGAGAAAACGTATCTGATTCCGCTGGCTAAACACATCCTTGTACAGGATAACGACTATGTACAAGCTGGTGACCCTCTTTCTGACGGGGCCATTCTGCCACAGGATATTCTGAATATTCTCGGACCGTTTGCGGTACAGTCTTATCTGGTGAATGAGATTCAGGAGGTCTACCGCCTGCAGGGTGTGAAAATCAATGACAAGCATATTGAGGTCATTGTACGTACCATGATGCAGAAGGTGGAAATAACTGATCCTGGTGATACAATTTATCTTGAAGGCGATAAAGTAGACCGGTTTGAAGTTAACCGGACCAATGACTCGCTGATAGATAAGTATGTAGTAACTGATCCGGGTGATTCAGATCTCAAACTCGGTACATTGCTCAACCGTCGGGAAATCAGAGAAGTAAACAATACTCTGATTAAAGACGGTAAGAAAGAAATTGAGACACGTGAAGCGGAGCCGGCGATTTCAAAGCCGATTTTGCTTGGTATAACACGTGCGGCGCTGTCTACCGACAGCTGGCTGTCGGCCGCATCCTTCCAGGAAACCACTAAGGTACTTACACAGGCGGCAGTAGAAGCTAAAGAAGATAACTTACTTGGTCTCAAGGAAAATGTGGTGGTCGGGCACAAAGTGCCGGCCGGTACAGGACTTCGTAAGTATCAGGATGTTATTGTGGGTGCTAAGTCTGAAATGGAAGATGTGGCACCTGCAAGCAAAGTCTTCGAAGAGCTTGGCCAGGATGGTGGAAATGGAGAAAATATCCGCCAGGAGGAAGACAGCGATAAGTAAGTTGTAATAGCAGTTAATACTAAAGCCTCTTCATTTTTATAATGGAGAGGCTTTTTTTTGGGGTGAAATTCGAAGCCGGGAAAAACTTAGACTTCAGTGGTATTCGATTTAATTATATGGTGTTGCAGTTTTACATTCCTGTTAGTAAATTAAGCGTATGATTGCAATTTTGGTTACTCAATACCACTAATTTCAGAAATGTAACTTTCCTGAAATGTTGAGTCTCCTGCATTCCCACATTTAAGTTTCTATAATACAAAAGCTCTGCACTTAAAGCCGGTTTAGCTGATACTTTACCGGCTTTTTTATTTAAGTGGTACTATAGAAAATTATGGAGGACAATTTGAGAGAAACGGGACTGTACCGGTATTAACAGTTAATCTTCGAAAATTGCAAAATCAAAATTCTTGTGGAACAGTTTTCTGATATCATTTAATTCAGCCTGGCATACTCCGTGGCCGGTCTCATAATGTTTGTGAAGCACCTCTGCACCGGAATTACTTAAAATCTCACAGGCTTGTTCCGATTTTTTCGATGGGATATATGGGTCATTACGACCTGAGTTGATGATGAATCGTAATCCATTCAGATTAGATTTTATAGTTCTATCCTGTTCTAACTGACCAAGAAAACAACCCCTCATTGCTACTATGGCGTTAAACGGCCGGGGATTATCGGCAACATATTCCAATAGTAAATTAGCACCCTGAGAATGTCCCAATAATGTTATGTGGTTTTCAGGGATGTTATTTCGTATTAATTCATCGATGCACTGATCAATGATATTGAAAGAATGTGAAATCTCAGGCAGACTTTCTTCGGGATCAGTATTCCAAAAATGAGTATACCAGGCAAGCCGGTTACCTTTCATTATCTCAAAAGGTCCGTTTGGAAATAATGCATACGTACTTCTCAAATATAATGAGGAAAAAACCGGCCTCATTTCAGAACCGTCCGAACCCCTGCCGTGAACTAAAACTGCTCCGTACTTGGCCCCTTGAGGATCACAACCCGCCGTTTCAAACATAAATCAGGATGCCAAAGAAAGATTATTCGTCAGCTTTCTTGCTGTCACCGATATTTTTGAGTAGCTGCTCTGCTTCAGATATTAGATCTTCAGCACGTTTTTGAGCTTCTTCTACAACCAGCTCCCCTTCCTTTTTGGCATCGGAAACAATCTGATTTTCGTATCGGATTTTTTCAATAAGACGGGTTAGGTCATCAAGATACGTATTCAATCTGTATGATAGTCGATCTCTTGTATGTTCTCCTTTATCCGGAGCAAAAAGTAACCCCATTGCAGTTCCAATAGCGGCTCCTGATAGCAGGCCGAGAATAAATCCATTAGATTTCTTACTCATGGTAATTGTGTTTTTAAAATGTCTTGGTTGCCTATGATATGCCGAAATATCTTATGTAGTTGGTGATTCAGCTTCCTGATACCAATTAAGTACGAATTTTTATACTAAAACTCAAAACATCTAAGTGTGCATTTGTGAGTTCAGTTGAATAACTAACGGCATCATTACACGGTTTATGCTTTATCCGGCGGATGAAAAAGATCTAACTTGAATTACAACGACAAAGTTAAGTTCGTTTGATCAGGTAAAGATGTTTAATTATCAGCCAGGTAGCGTTTGTACTGTTTAAACCAGGCTCGTCGCGTTCCAGAAAAACTGACGAATACCGCCGGGACTATAAAAAGGGTAAACAGGGATGCAAAAATCAAACCACCTATTACGGCAATAGCTAATGGGCTCCAGGTCTCCGACCCGATACCGGTTTGCAATGCAATGGGCATCATTGAGCCGACGGTGGTCAACATGGTGAGTATAATCGGCCGGAACCGGCGTTTAGCAGCTCTTATAAGCGATTCAGCATAATCCAGGTAATACTGATCCCGAATAGCACGATCGGTATATTGGTGAATGAAATCAATCATCACAATACCATTGTTCACAACAATGCCGATCAGAATGACCATTCCAATGCCGGCAGGTATGCTGAATGGGGTATTCGTAATGAACAGCATTAGATAAGAACCGAAAAAAGCCAGGGGTACCGTAAACATGATGACAAACGGATCTTTGAGATTCTCAAATAATGCAGCCATAACCATGTAGGTAAGAATGATGGCTCCAAGAAGAGCAAATAGCAATCCAATTTGGCCCTCCTGCTCCTGTTGAGCTTGACCTGTAAACTCATAACGGTACCCGTCAGGTAGGGCATAATCATCCCTCATAAACTCAGAGAATAGCCTGCGGTATTCACTAACACTGCCGGCTACCGAAATATCGAGGTCCAAAACGGTTTCCCGGTCTCTCCTGAAAATCCGGGACATACCTTCACTTCGTTGAAGACTGCCGATTCCCATAACAGGTACACGCTGATCTTCACGCTGCAGAAGATCCAGAGAAAGCAAGTCACTTTGTGTCTGGCGTTGCAGGTCATCAAGGCGAAGTTGAATGGGAATTTCACGACCTTCGCTTCGATAAAAGCCCACCCGGGTACCACGGGTTTGTGTCTGAAAATTTCTGGCTACTTCATCAAGTGAGCTTTCCAACAGGTTAATACGGTGCCGGTCGGGCAGTAAATGCAGTTCGGGACGTGGCCGCTGGCCGGGATTATCTACTCCGGTAACCAGAGTGTCGACAGCAAGTCGCTGCTCGATGTCTTCACTAATGGCTAAGAGGCGGTTGCTGTCATCCCCAAGCAGGGATACTCTCACACTTGGTGTACCCCACTGGCCTCCGCCGCCCCCGCCGCCGAAACCACCGGCGAAAACATTCACATCTACCCCGGGATATTGCAATTCCCGGCGAAACCGGCTTGAGAGCTCCTGAGAGGTTGCCGATCGTTCAGCTTCCGGCACAAGCGTAAGATTAACACGACCCCGGTTGGTTTCGGTTGTCCAGCCGGATCGGCCAATATTGGTAACAACGGTTTGGATATCCTCCTCATCCATCAAGCGCTGTGAGATATCGCGCAACACCTCCGAGGTTTGGATAAGTGGCGAACCGGATGGTAGTGTTACATTTATAAATATCTGGTTGGCATCACTTTGCGGAAACATCTCGGAATCACCAGCCCGCATCAGCAGAAAAATTCCGGAGAGGATGGCCAGTATCAACAGCACGTTGACCCACCGGTGGGTCAGATACCATTTTAAAATCCGGGTGTACATTAATTCAAGGCGTACAATGACCCGGGCAATCAGGTTGGGGCGTGAGAAGGTGCGGCTTTTCAGAAATTTGCCGGCCAGCATGGGGATCAATAAAATGGAAGCCAACAGTGAAAACGATATCGCAAGACAAATAGTCAGGGCCAGATCCCGTGCTATTTGTCCGATTATGCCATCAAGGGTGAGGATTGGTACAAAAACCCCCAGGGTAGTAAGAGTAGATCCCAGAAGCGCTCCCTTTACTTCGTTGGTACCAGAGACCGTAGCCTGGAAAATGCCATATCCATCTTCCAGTTTGGCAACAATACTGTCGATTACCACAATAGAGTTATCGACCAAAAGTCCGACTGCAAGGGCAAGGCCTGTAATTGAAATGATATTCAGGCTGATATCCGCAAAATACATAGCCGCAAAAGTACCGGTCATGGTAATCGGGATACTGAATGCTACAACTAAAGCACTTCGCCACCCGCCCAAAAAAATGAAAAGTATAACTACTACCAGAATGAGAGCCTGAACAGCCGAATTAGTCAAGTTGGATATGGAGCTCTGAATGGTATCTCCCTCGTTGGAAAGAACACGGATATCGATACCCGGAGGAAGCCGGTCGATAACCCGGGGGATTTCAGCTACAACAGATTGGGCGACATCCAGTGTATTGGCTTCAGATTGTTTTTGAATTTCGATAGTAACACTGTTACGCCCGTTCACCTCCACGATTGAGTTTATGTCTTCGAAGGTGTTGTTGACTTCCGCTACATCTTTGACCCGGATAACTCTGTCATCATCATTTCGGATGATGGTTTCGCGGATATCCTCCATATTTTCAAACATGGAAACTGCCCGGATGCTATAGTTTCGGGTTCCGGAAGTTAAGCCGCCAATAGGGACCTGAACATTATTGTTGCTTAAAGCCTGGCTGATATCTGAAATTTCAAGTTGATGGCGAGCCAGGGCTGTACGATCCATTTCCAGATGAACCGCCGGAGTGAGCCCGCCCTGGGTTTCAGCTGCGGCTACCCCCTGGAGGCGTTCGAAGCGGGGTTCGATCAACTCTTCAGACAATTGCCTCAACTCGTCCAGTCCCCGGGTCTCGGAATTTACACTCATGCGAATGATGGGAAAACTTTCCGGATCGAACTGAAAGATATTGGGGTCGCTGGCTTCGGAAGGAAGTTGATTGCGAATACGGTCGATTGCTTCGCGCACATCCAGCTCCACCCGCTCGGCATTAGCGCCCTCATGCAATTGGAGGATTATAAAAGCACTCCCCTGCCGCACATTGGCTTCCATGGTTTCAACCCCCTGAACGGACCCGATTGCTCCTTCAATAGGCTGTACAACAATCCGGCTCATGTCTTCGGGAGCCACGTTGGAATAACTGACCGATACCGCGACAATGGGGATTTCAATGGTAGGCATTAAGTTGACTTTCAACCGGTTCAGGGAAAACAACCCGAAAGCAATAATCAGTATCGCAATCATGGTGACCGTTACCGGACGGTTGACTACCGTGTTGATCAATCCCGCTTTGATTTCCGGTGCTTTCATGGGTTTACTGTTCGGTTGAAGTAAGTGGATCTGCCTTGTTTACGGATTGAAATCCAAGTTTTTCTACCATCTGATTTATGAGGTAGTACAGACAGGGTACCATCAGCAGCATCAACACGGTTGAAGCTGTAAGCCCACCGATTACGGTTCGGGCCATCGGGCTCCAGGTTTCGGCGCCGGCACCCAGCTCCAGGGCAAGGGGAACCATAGCAAGTACCGTTGTAGCGGCTGTCATAAGAATTGGGCGCAACCTTCGGCTGGCTCCGTTAACAACAGCCTGTTTGCGGTCCTGTCCGCGAGACTGGAGAATTTTGATGTAATCAATCATCACAATTCCGTTGTTGACCACAATACCCGACAGCAGGATCAATCCAATCATTGCCGTAACACTAATCGGCGTGGAGGTAGCCCAAAGCATCAACAAAACTCCGGAAAGAGCCAAAGGTATGGTGACGATAATGATGAACGGCTCAATGAAACTTTCAAACTGGGAAGCCATAACCATGTAGGCGAGCATGGCCGCTATGATAAATGCGATTGCCAGGAAAAAGAACGACTCTTGCTGCTCTTCAGCTGTGCCGCCGATCTCATAACGATAACCGTCGGGCCAGTCAATACCGTTGAGGTAGTTTCGTGCGATATCAGTGGCCGTACTGAGATCCATCCCGTCGAGATCTGCCCGGATTTCAGTCAGGCGTTCCTGATCCTGCCGGAGGATATTGGAAGGGCCACTCTGGCGTTCAATGCGTGCCAGGCTGCTCAACGGTATCCATTCTCCATCCGCATTACGGATCTGAATTAATTGCAGATCCTGTACATCCTTGCGTTCTTCGGCTGTCAGTTGAACCCGCACATCAAACTCAATACCCTGATCGACAAAAGTGGTGGCGGCATCTCCCTGGATGTTGCTGCTTATAGTCTGTGCTACCTGCATGGTATTCAAACCGTTTCGGGAGATGCGTTCGCGATCCAGTTCCACACGTAATTCGGGCCGACCAGCATCAGCAGAGGAAGTGACATTGGCAAATTCCGGGTTGGAACGGAGTTCATTCCGAATGCGGGTTGCAAACTGGCTGCGTACTTCCGGATCAAACCCCATAACATTGATGATCAGTCCGTCATCACCTTCCGGATTCAGCGGGTCTTCCCGGCGTTCGGTGATTTGAGCGCCGGGAACATCTTCCAGCGCAAACAATAAGCTGCGTACAATTTCAAATTGTGAGCGCTCCCTTTCATTCTGTGGTACCAGTTCCACACGGACGATGCCGTGATTGCCGCCGGGGTTCTCAGCGCCTTCCACCCCCCGTTTATCTCCATAATCGGAAACTATCAACCGGGCTTCCGGCACTTCTTCTTCAATGATGGATTCGACATCGTAAATGGTACGCTGTAGTTCAAATAAATTGACTCCCGGTTCACGTTCAACAAAGAGTGCAAATGCGCCTTCATCAACCGGAGGGAAAAAATCGCCGCCCAATTTGTTGTAGATAGGTAATGTGGCTGAAAAAATTACAATGGCACCCAGTACCACCCAGCCACTGTACGATAGCAGGCGATCTAAAGTTTGGGTGTATGCCCTGTCGAGCGCATCGAAACCTCTCCGCAGCACGTCACTGATTTTATAAAACAGATGTTTGAGATTTCGGCCAACCCAGCGCAGAGGCCGCATGAACAGAGCGCCGATCAGCAAGATAAATAGTGGAAGTGTCGCAATTATGCGGCCGGGTAAAGAGCGATCCCGCAGTCGTGCCAGTGAATGGTACCATTTATGAAAACGGCTTTCCCCGGTTTTAGGGTTGTCTTCAGCTGCAAATAACCGAGAGCTGAGCAAGGGGATGATGGTTATGGCAACCAGGGCCGACATGATCAGGGCGATGGAAATGGTAAGCGCCAGATCCCGAAATAGAAAACCGGCAATACCGGGTACAAACAAAACCGGTAGAAAGACGACAATAGTCGTCAGTGTAGACATAGCCACAGGAGTAACCACTTCCTGAGCCCCCGAAATAGCCGCCTTATTCCCTTCGTATTTATCCTCCCGGAATCTGAAAATATTTTCCAGGACTACCACGGCGTTATCAACCACCAGGCCTACCGCCAGGGTAAGGCCGGAAAGTGATATGATGTTAAGGCTGACATCCGCAAAATTCATAA
>SLQI01000460.1 GCA_007131535.1 Balneolales bacterium
ATGAGGCGTTAGGTCACGGTAAAGTAAGTGAAAATGCGGCATCCGCTCAGGCGCTTTATGCTCCGCATATCGATCCGCGAGTAGGTTTGAGCACTTATGGAAAAGCATTTGCACCCTTGCAGACCGTACAACCCAAAAGAGTCATTGTGCTGGCTACCTCGCACTATGCAGGTTCATATCACCCCGAGTATGACAATATCCCGTTTATCATCTCGGATAAAACTTTCGAAACGCCTCTTGGGCAGGTAGAACCCGATAAAGAGCGCATACAGGAGCTTAAGAAATCTGCTGATCAATTCGGCATCAGTACCAAAGACCGGGCTCATCGCATTGAGCACAGCATTGAACTGCATCTGATATTTGCACAGCACATTTGGCCTGAAAATTTCACGCTGTTACCGATCTTAGTAGGGCCGTTTGAAGAACTGTTTTACAGCGACGATGCTGAGATGAAAAATAAAGTCGAGGCAATGTCGAACTGGCTAAACCAACAGTTGGAAGATCCGGATACATTTTTGCTTATCTCCGGAGATCTCGCTCATATCGGTAAAAAATTCGGCGATTCCGCAGCGGCAGAAACCATGTTTGAAGATGTGAAAGGATTCGACCGATCATTTTTGAATCTGGCCAAATCCGGAGACGCTGAAGGTCTGTTACGCCATGTTTCCAGTGATTATGATCCCTATCGCATTTGCGGATTCCCGCCGCTATATACCTTCCTGAAGTCATCAACCGAAGTATCCGGGGAGATTACCGGTTATCAAATCTGGGATGAGCAGGAACAGGAAAGTGCGGTTACTTTCGGCTCTGTACTGTATAATCGAAACGGGCATTCCTGAGATGCCCGTTATTTCGATTTTATTGGGATAAACCTCCGGGAATTAGGCTCTCTGATCGGGAGGTTACGCGTTATTATCCCCGTTATCTTCGATGATTTCCATCTTCTCGGCAAAATAAGCGCAGAAATCCCGCATATCGCCGGCAATGCGCTCATCCTGGATGGATTTTTCCAGCGTATCCGCCATGGTTGACAGCGTTTGATGGAAAAAGATTTTCATCTCATCCACGGCCATGTCTTTGGTCCATAAGTCAAGACGGAGGGTGTCTTTATTGGTTTGATCCCACATGGATAAAAGCAGAGCCCGGATATTCTGTGAATCGGTGCCGGCGGCATCTGATCCGCCCCATTCGATTTTTTCGGGGACGTTGTCTTCATCAAGAGTCACCGAGATTTGTAGGTCTTTTTTTTGTTTGGCCATAATAATCAGAGGAAGTTGTTATAGGGTGAAATGTAGTGATGATGATCACAGTGCAAGTTTGCAAAGTTTGCGGATCTGGTTCAATGCGTAGATGAAATCCTCGGGAAGATCAGAATCGTAAAACAGCAATTCGTTGGTTTCAGGGTGTGAAAAACCAAGGGTCTTGGCGTGCAGACACTGCCGGTTAAGTTTTAAAAAAAGCGCCTTGTACATTTGTTTGCGCGAACCGGTGTTCGGACCGTAAACCACCCGGTTACCGCTATAAACCGGATCTGCAAATACCGGCATGCCTGCATATTCAAAGTGCACCCGAATTTGGTGGGTTCTGCCGGTTTCCAGTTTGACTTCCACCAGAGAGAGGTGGTCAAAATATTCCAGCACGCGATAGTGTGTTATGGCCGGCTTGCCCTGATCATCCGGAACCACGGCCATGCGTTTCCGATCTTTTTTGGATCGCCCGATATTGCCGGTGATGGTACCCTCCTTTTTTTCAGAGGTACCCCAGATGATCGCCTGATAGCTGCGTTCTACGGTGCGTTCGGCAAACTGTTTGGCCAATTTGTTGTGGGCGACATCACTTTTAGCTACGACCAGCAACCCCGAGGTGTCTTTATCAAGTCGATGGACGATGCCGGGGCGCTGTTCTTTGTTGCTTTTTTTAGCCAGGTCATGAACATGAAATAACAGCGCATTTACCAACGTGCCGGTGCGATTGCCAAAGGCCGGGTGAACAACCATCCCGGCAGCCTTGTTCACCACAATGATGTGATCATCTTCATGAACGATATCCAGGGGGATGTCTTCAGGTTCTGCTTCGGGCGGTGGAGGCTTAGGCAGGCTCATATCAATAACATCACCCGGTCTCACACTATAGGATGCTTTTCTTTTTTTTCCGTTTACCAAAACGTAGCCAAGATCAATGGCATCTTTCACCTTATTTCGGGTGGCGTTTTGAATAAACTGAACGATGTATTTATCCAACCGGAGCATTTCATGATGACCCTCCGGTACGACGAGCCGAAAGTGCGTATGCACGTCGGCGTCGTAGTCGGGGTCAAAACGCTCGAAAGCTTCTATAGTGGAACGGTCCGGTGATTCCATCAGGCAGAATGCAGCATTTTTTCAATCCAGGGAAATTTTTTAAAAATTAATGTAAGGTTTTCCCTTTTGGATGCTCCTTAAGATAACTCTTCATTAAGGGGGGCTTTGATTGAGTGTTTCTTCGGGGTGAAACCGTCTGTTCGGTTTCACCCTTTTTTATTTTTCTTCAACGGAGACGCCTGGAATACATGTTTTATAGCCTCATCAATATGATTTACCCCTTTAATGGTTAGCCCTTCTTTAACTTTGTCCTGAATTTCTTCAAGATCAGGCACATTGTCTTCCGGAATTATCACATGGGGGACTTTATTTCGCTGAGCTGCCAGAAGCTTTTCGTTCAACCCGCCGATGGCATAGACGTCGCCGCGAAGTGTTATTTCTCCGGTAACTGCGACATCATGACGGATAGGCTTATCGGTAATAAGTGAAATGATTGCCAATGCCATAGCCATACCCGCACTCGGGCCGTCTTTGGGAATGGCTCCTTCCGGAATGTGAATGTGCAATTCGTGATTATCAAAATAATCTTCCGATATTCCGAAACGCCCGCTGTTAGCCCGGATATAGGTCAAGGCGGCCTGGGCTGATTCTTTCATCACATCTCCCAGCTTTCCGGTAAGCTGAAATTTGTTTTTACCCGGCATAGTGGCCGTCTCGATTTTCAAAATGGTGCCGCCGGAGCTGGTCCATGCCAACCCGTTGATGCTGCCGACCTGATCTTTGCGATCGAGGGCCCGGTCGCGGTATTTCTCAACCCCGAGGTATTCTTTAACCTTTTTAGGATTTACGGTGATCTGAGATATACGCTTACCCTGTGCTTTTTTAAGCACCATTTCTTTCGCCACTTTCCGGCAGACCGCCGCAAGGCGCAGCTCAAGATTTCGCACCCCGGCCTCGGAGGTGTAGTTGCGGATGATATTGCGAATCGCATCATCTTTGAATTTAACCTTGCTTGCCGGCAGCCCGTGGGATTTC
>SLQI01000183.1 GCA_007131535.1 Balneolales bacterium
CTTCTTCCCGGGCGTGATTTTGAGCCATTACAACCACATTGCTCTTAATTTTATCCTTCTGAAAGGCGGTAGACTGACCGTAAAACCCCTTGATACTGCTGACGTGGTTTTGAGTCAGCATTGTAGGTACCGGATCCCATTTAGCGGAAAACTCAAAAAGCGTGAAAAAATCCATTTCCTCATCCACTTCATGTATGCGGGATTCTGTATCTTCAATGTCGATGTCACCGTGGCGGTACTCGGCGGGGTTCAGGTCTACTTCAAAATTTTCAAAAGCGAGCGTCTGAGAATAGTCGAGTTGTTCATTCGCATTGGGATCATGTGGATAGCCGTCAATCTCCTCCGGTACGATGTCGATACCTTCAGCGGAAAGTGCAATATCAAACGTATCGGTGCCGGAGCACATGGCAAACAGAAACCCGCCCCGGCCGATGTAATCTTTCATTTCGTGTACTACGGCGAGTTTCATCTCGGCAACCCGGTTAAATCCAAGGCGTTCGGCCATCTGCTCCAGGTCCCGTACCTGCCGGATATACCAGGGCTGATTCCGATACACACCCCAGAACTTTCCGTATTGACCGGTAAAGTCTTCATGATGCAGGTGAAGCCAGTCATAATCATCCAACTTTCCGTCGAGCACCTCTTCATTGTAAATTACATCATAGGGGACTTCGGCATGTGTGAGCACATTGGTGACGGCATCATCCCACGGCAGGGTATGATCGGGTGCATAAACGGCGATTTCCGGCGCTTCTTCCAGATCAATGGCAGCCATGTTGACATTGGGCTGTTCCACTTCTTCAACGATCTGTTCGGCACGGGTTGAGGTAATCCGCTCAGTCGATACTCCTCGTATCCTGCTTTTGCGTTCGATTTCATTCTGATTACGGGCCAGAAAACTGCCACCACGGTAATTTAGCAGCCATTTGCCCTCGTACCCGTCATGCAGGTGATTGTAGATTACGCCATAAGCTTTGAGATGCTGAGCCTGATCTTCATCCATAGGGATCAGAATGTAACCGGAACTTTGTACCCCGGCAGCACCGGTTATCAAAGCAGCCGAAATGAATAAGAAAAGCAGATTAAGTACTGTTTTCATGATCGTTGATGTTGCTCTTCGAGGTTGCGGATGTGTTCACGTGCCTGTGAGGAGTAAAAACCATGAGGGAACTGGATTAACAGCTCTTCATAAAGTCCTATTACTTCCGCGGGATCTTCCGGGAAGTTAACTTCAAGAGATGTAGCAATTTCAGGAAATATCGAGCTAAGGGTTTCATCAGCCAAAACCGTTTCTTCCTCCGACTCATATGCCTCATCGATCAGATGATGGGCAAGCCGGGCTCGTTCCCAGAGTACCTGTTCTTTGGATGCGGGATTTAGGTGATCGGCAGGGAGGTATTCAACTAATGCGAGTGATGCAGCCGGAGAAGTTCTGGATAGCAGGTTTAGCGAGGTCAGCAATGTCTCAGTGTTTAATGGAGATTGCTGGTGTTGGAGAAGGATTTCTTCAAGGATGCTTCCGGCCTCTTCAAAATTTCCCGTGTGCATATAGTGCCGGGCTTTGGCGAATAACTCAAGTTCGGGCAATGTGTTATCCTGTTGAGTGCCATCCTGTATCCAAATACGCAGCTGCAGGGCATCGTTGGCATAATATGAAGTGTGCTGCCGCTCAAGGTTTCTGAGCTGCATCCGGGAATATTCGAAATCGCCGTTGAAAAAATCACATAGGCTCAGATAATAGCTTGTTCGCTCGGCCATTTCTCCTGAATTGAAAATTCGGTTACTCCGGGTCAGTGCCACTCGCGCACGAGACAGCTCTCCTTCAAAGATTTTAATCCGGCCTTCCAGGTAGTAGCGGTATGCATCCAGCTCCTCATCATTACCTGTTGAAGAAAGCTTTTCGGCATACATCCGGGCTTTTTCTGCATCGTGAAGATAGTCGAGAGCCAGCTCGCTCTGGATTACGATTACCTGTTCCATGCGTTCATATTTGGGATACTCGCTGATCAGCTCATCAAGTGTCTCCGAAGCATTTTCGTACAGAGGGGTTAATCGATTAGGGTAAGCCCTGTTTGTCGAAAGCAGGTGCCGGGCCCAGTGCTGATAGGTTTGCGCCAGCTCTTCCATACTCCGGGAGCGGAGTTCATGCTCTTGCTGCTCGGTGTAATGAAGATATGCCTCTTCGGCCAGCTCAAATTGGTGTTCCCCTCTCAGGTCATAAGCTAATTCAAATACGGCGTGTTTTTCCTCTTCACCAGGGTATTGCTCAACCGCTTTGGCGGTAGCCAGTGCCCGGTCATATAACTCCCGTTCTGAATAAAGCCAGATTAGCAGTTCCCGATAATTGTTTGCGATGTCGTGATCTGTACGATGTTCATCCACGGCATCTTCGGTTTCGAGGATAGCAATGTTAAACAGCTCGGGTTCATCGTAGCGCATCAATTGGCGCTTGACTGTGTGCACGTAATGCTGGTTCCTGTCGATGAGTTCAAGAAACTCGCGCATGGCCTCTTCATAGCGGGTCTCGGCCAGATAGGTTTCAGCGAGTTCATTGATAAATAATAGTGGGTTATTCCGCTCCACCCGGGCCATTTCATAAATTTCAATGGCGCCTTCATAATCGCGGCGGTCCCGCATAGCCCGGGCAACCTGCCGGTAAATTCTAACATCCTGGGAGTGGGCTTCCACGATGCCCTTCCAGACTTCCCTAGCTTTTTCTCTTTCACCTTTATAGTTGTAGAGTTCTCCGAGCTTTACCTGTGTATTTACATCATCCGGCTCAATGGATAGCCGTTCTTCAGTAATTTCAATCGCTTTTTCAAAATCCCGAAGGTGAATTAATGCCTGGAGAGCATTCTCAAAAATGGGGTAGGCCTCAGGCTGCTCTTCATAAAGCTCGTAAAATATCTCAAATGCGCGCTCATACTCACCCTGACGCATCAGCTCGTTGGCATAATTGAAGTCATCACCCCGCTGCTGAGATGAAGCCGGGGTGAGCGCCCCCTGCATCAGTAAAAAACCCACCAATAAAACAGTGATAAATCTCATGGTTTCTGGTTGATCAAGTATTAGTCGATACCGGTCTGGGTAAAAAACGCGGGGCAAAAGCTCGTAGTTCACGATAGAAGCGATTTAACGGAAAACCGACAACATTATAGTAATCCCCGTGTATTTCCGAAACAAACAGCGCGCCCCAGTCATCCTGAATTCCATAGGCGCCGGCTTTATCCATAGGGCTCCCGGTGGCAATATAGCTGTGGATGTCTTCTTCCGATAACTGGTCGAAGGTGACATCTGTGGTAACGGCGAACTGTTGTTGTTTTTGCTCGCCGC